>NZ_MJGT01000050.1:0-21223 GCF_001864975.1 Curtobacterium sp. MMLR14_002 | reverse complement strand
CGGGCGGAACTCGAGCCGGTGCGCACCGAACTCGCGCCGGTGGGTCGATGACCGTCGCGCTGCCGGTCCGCACCCGGCTGCTCGACGGCACCCACCTGTGGGGCCGGTACACGATCCGCCCCGTCGGGCGGACGCTGTGGAGCTCGCGGACCCTCATCGTGTTCCCGCCCGGCACGACCACCGGCGAGCGCCTGCTGCTGCGTGCCTGGCACGTCTGGCCGGCCGTCGGGGCGGTCGTCGCCCTCGCCGCCCTGGTGCTCGCCGTCTCGGTCCCCGCCGTCGGGACAACCACCGCGCTGCTCGTCTACGGCGGTGGCTTCGCGGTCCTCGCCCGCGCCACCCGCTCGCTGCGACCACGGGTGCGGTCCGTCACCGTGACGACGTTCCTGGGCGACGGCCGCCGCGAGGTCCACGGCGACGAACGCCTGCTCACCGGCTCCCTGGACGCGCTGTCGATCCTGGAGCAGGCGCTCCGGGCCGACCGCATCCGCCCCGTCGACTTCGAGCTGATCTGGGGCGATGTGTGGAACGCCCTGGAGTCCCCGGACCCGGACCACCGCGTGCAGCGGTCATCCTGAAGCCGGTTCCCGCGCCGCGCGTTTGTATGGGTCCGGGAAGGAGTACGCGATGAAGCACATCCACTACGACGCCACCACGATCCTGGTCGGTGACGACGTCGCCGACGCCGTGATCGAGTACGCCGCGGCCCTCGCAGGCGGGGACCGAGCGGACACCGTCGACGTGCCCGCCGTCGCCGACGACGGGACGATGACCACCACGAAGATCCTCATCGGGCCGTCGAGCGAGATCGTCATCGAGGACGCGGAGGAGGACGAACTCGAGATGGACAACGGGGAGTTCGTCGGGCGGCTGCGCGCCGCCGCGAAGACCTTCGGGCACAGCGAGCCGATCCACGCGAACACGCGGTCGGACCTGGCGGACGCGGCGGAGGCTGCCGAAGAGTCCTGACGCCCGGGCGTCGCGCTTCCGCGACGAAACGGAGAGGGTCTCCTGTACTGTGGTGATTCCGGAGAGCCTCTCCGGTTCCTGACCCACAGCCTGGAGGCCCGCCATGCCCGAGCAGACCGCTGCCGCCGGGCACGCCCCGCGTTCACCGCACTCCCCGCGTCCGCCGCGTCCCGCGCGCGCGGACGCGCTGCGGAACCGGGACCACATCCTGCGGGTCGCCGAGCGCGCGTTCGCCGAGCACGGCGTGACCGGCTCGCTCGACGCGATCGCCAAGCGGGCCGGCGTCGGCGCCGGCACCCTGTACCGGCACTTCCCCACGCGCGAGGCCCTGCTCGCCGAGCTCCTCGCCGCGCGCGACGAGCACCTGGTGGCGCGTCGCGAAGCGCTGCGCGACGGCTCCGTGGACACCGGCGACGCCCTGCACGGCTGGCTCGACGCGGTCACCGAGTGGGCCGGCACGTTCGACGGGCTGCCCGATCCGCTCCGCGCCGCCGCGTCGTCCGACTCGTCACCGCTCGCCCTGACGTGCCAGGGGTTCATCACCACCACGGACGAGTTCCTCCGCGCCGCCCAGCGTTCCGGTCGTGCGCGTGCCGACGTCCGCGCGCAGGACCTGTTCCTCGCGGCGTTGGCGACCAGCTGGGTCCGGGGTGCCGCGATGGCCGACGAATCGTCGTCCGCGGCGCTCTCCGCGCTGTCGCGGCGGGGCTGGGAAGCCCCGCTTCTTCCTTGACATCCACCTCCCTGAAAGGGCACCACATGAACCGCATCGGCATCATCGGCAGCGGCGCCATCGGCACCGCGATCGCACGCCTGGCCGTCGCCGCCGGCCTCGACGTCCTCATCGCGAACTCGCGCGGCCCGGAGTCGCTGCAGGACCTCGTCGCCGAGCTCGGCCCGCACGCCCAGGCCGGCACCGTGCGCCAGGCCGTCGAGTTCGGCGACGTGCCCGTCCTCGCGATCCCGCTCACCGCCTACCCGGCACTCGCCCCCGACCTCGACGCCTTCGCCGGGCGGACCGTGCTGTCGACGGGCAACTACTACCCCGGTCGCGACGGCCGGATCGAGCAGCTCGACAGCCTCGCGACGACCACGGCGGAGTACGAGCAGACGCTCCTGCCCGGCACGCGGATCGTCAAGGCGTTCAACAACATCGTCGCGCACCACATCCCGAACCTCGCCGGCTCCACGCCCCGCACCGCACTGCCGATCGCGGGCGACGACGAGCAGGCCAAGGCCGTGGTCGGCGAGCTCGTGCAGCTGCTCGGGTTCGACACCGTGGACGCCGGCACCCTGGCCGACTCGTGGCGCTTCGAGCCGGAGTCCGGGGCGTACACGGGGATCCACGCGGCGAGTGCCGAGGGGTTCGTGGCGGACTACCTGGCGGATCGGGGAGCACCGTTGCCGGCCGAGCGGCTGCGGGACATACTGGCGGTGTCGCACCGGGCGGATGTGGCGAACCGGCAGTTCTGAGTCGTCACCCCTGCGCATGACCGCGTGCAGCGGCCTCGCGCACAGGGGGTGCACGCGAGGCCGTCCGCCTGCCTGATCCGATCAGGCGGTCTCTCCGTCAGGGCTACGCCGTGACGCGCGCCTGCACGAGTTCGGTCAGCGTGATGAAGTTACCGGCCTCGACGACCTCTTCTTCGCCGAGCGGGACACCGTAGGTCTGCCCGACGATGGTCGCGATCTCGACCATCGAGAGCGAGTCGAGGTCGAGTTCTTCGAACGTCTTGTCGACGCCGCTGACGTGGGACAGTTCCTCGACACTCGTTCGGATGAGTTCGACGAGGGTCTCGGCAGAGGGGACGGTTGCGGTCATGACGGTGGCCTTCCTGGTCGGGTGAGCCGGCCCCCGCTGCGCGAGAAGCCGATGGGGTGGAACGTCGTGGTCGGACCCCTCAAACGAGGTCGATGACCGGAGCGGTGAGGGTCGGCCACGTGAGTGTGCCGGCACCCCAGGTCGCCCCACCGCCGAACGCGGTCAGCAGGACCCGGGCCCCCGTCCGCATCTCGGTCGCATGCGCGGCGAGGGCGAGTGGGATCGACGCGGCCGAGGTGTTGCCGACGCGGTCGAGGTGCAGGACGGCTCGGTCGGCGGCAACGCCGATCGAAGCGGCGACCATGGTCAGGATCCTCCGGTTCGCCTGGTGCGCCACGAGGTGGTCGACGTCGTCCACGGCCCATCCGGCGGCGTCGAGGACAGAGCGGCACGAGTCCGCCATCGCGGTCACGGCGGCAGCGAACACCGCACGGCCCTGCATCGCGAACCACGCCGTCGGGTCCCCCCGGTCGACGACGGGCTGGCGTGATCCGCCGGCCTCCACCCGGATCAGATCGAGTCCGGTGCCGTCCGAGCCGAGGGTGACGGACCCGAGCGCGCCGGCGTCCGATGCCTGACCGGCACCCAGCACGACCGCACCGGCGCCGTCCCCGAAGATGACGGCGTTGGCCCGGTCACCCGGGTCGACCAGGGTCGTGAACGTGTCCGCTCCGATGAGCAGGACCCGCCTGGCCGCGCCGGATCGGATCAGGGCGTCAGCCTGCGCGAGCCCGTACACGAAGCCCGAGCACACGGCGGCGAGGTCGAACGCCGGTACCGTGCCCAGGCCGAGGCGTGCCGCGACGTCAGGTGCGGTGGCGGGACACCGATGGTCAGGGGTCGACGTCGCGACGATCACCATGTCCACGGAGTCGACGCCGGCGTTCTCCAGGGCCCGTCGGCCGGCGGCGACCGCGAGGTCGCTCGTCGAGGTACCCGGGTCGACCTGGTGCCGCGCGCCGATACCGGTTCGCGACCGGATCCACTCGTCGGTCGTGTCGAGCGTGGCGGCGAGGTCGTCGTTCGTCACCACCCGGCGCGGAAGAGCACCTCCGAGGCCCTGCAGCACCGTTCGGGTCGTCGTCGCGTGGGGGTCACGCTCCGGCGTCGCGTCGACGACGATCTCGTCGAGGGCGGTCATGCGGCACCGACCACGTGCGCGACGGAGCACGACACGCGCACACCGGTGTCGAAGGTCCCGACGATGTCGGCGAGGCGCCAGGAGCGGCCATCCTGCTCGAGCGTGCGTGCGCGGTCCAGCCGGACACGCGCGTCGCTCCGCACCGAGGGGTGCGGCGACCCCGGGACCGTGATCACCGTCCGGCGCATCCAGAGCGTGTCGCTCTCAGCTCGGGCGAGCGTGTCCAGTCGGTAGAGCAGCACCTGTCCGAGCTGGAGAGTCGCGACGAACGTGTCGACGAGGTTGAGGCCGGGCTGGAACGCCGCCTCGAAGCCGCACAGCTCCTCGGCGGGACGTCGGCCGAGCGGAGGCACGACGACGGTCGCGCGCGCCTCGTCCCAGGCGAGCTCGACCTCCTCGACCAACGGGGAGCGGCTGCGGTACACGCCGCAGTACACACCGTCGCCCGGGCGGTCCTCGACCCGCGCCTGGCCCGCAACGGGTGGCACGGTGCGTGACCGGCGTACGACGAGTGCGATCGTGAAACCGGCGACGTCGACCGTGATCGGCACGTCCCCGCCGGTTGCCGCGGCGCCCCGGGGTGCATGTCCCGTCACCGGGAGCTCCGCGAGGTCCCCCTCGATCGGGCGACGCGGCGACCGGATGTCGATGCTGGCGATCGAGCACGCGGTCATCGACTCGGCATCGAGCTCCTGAGCGATGAGTTCGTAGGCGCTCGCGATGCCCAACACCATCAGGTCTGTGGTGCTGAGGTGTGGTTCCTGCGCGTCGTCGCCCTTGCGCGACCAGGCTGCGCCGGCGGTCGCGTCGGCGGTGGCGGAGAGCCGCCACGTCGTGTCGTCCGCCCGCACCACGGCGCCGCGGAGTCGTGGGTCCGTGAGTCGGTAGCCGAGTCCGAAGAACCGTCCGGCTGCCGGGCCGAGGAGGTCGTCGATGGATTCGTGGCGTTCGATGGTGTCGGGTGTCACGGTTCGGTCTCCTGTCGGTGGAGGAGTGGCGTCCTGCAGGACCACGATCCACCGTGACGGAAGACGTGACCAGGCGTCGGTTATGGTGGGAGCAACACCACCAGTCATGCGGTCGCCGCGTCCCGACCGATCAGCCTGACTCGGCGACCGGGACCCATCGCCGGTGCTCGACCCGTCCGAACACGACGTCGGCGAAGTGGTTGCCGTAGGCCAGAGCATCGTGACGCTCCAGCTCGTCGAGCAGCGCGGCCCTCGTTGTGATCGCCATGACGGGGTCGTGCTCGACGAAGGCGTTGATCGTGGGGTCACCGACCTGCAGCGGGCTGTGCAGGGCGTCACCGAAGGCGATCAGGACCCTGCCCCGTGACTCGATCCGCAGCCCGATGTGCCCCGGCGTGTGGCCGGGCAGCGGGACGACGGTCACACCGGGTGCCAACTGCTCGCCGCCGTCCGCCGGCTGCCACCGGTCCGATCGCTCCGCCAGGGCACTCCGTTCGAGGTCGAGGCGACCGGCCGTGGTCGGGAGGCTCCGGAGACGGGTACCGAACGGGGCATCGCTGCTCCACCAGCCACTGTGGTCTTCGTGCAGGTGGGTGATGACCACCTGCGTCGGCTCGGGCAAGCCAGCGGCCTGCCACTCGACGGGCAGTGTCCCGCCGGTCATCCGGCCGATCGCTGGGCGCCCTCGGCCACGCGGCACGTCGACGGGGCCGAGTCCGGTGTCGAGCGCGATGACCTGGTCGCCGGACTCGATGACGAGCGATCCGACGGATGCGACCAGGTACCCGTCGACGTCGAGGAGTGGTCGGACCTCGGCGGCCGGCCTCGGCGGCTCCGATCGCCCGTACCAGCCAGCGGGGTGCAACTGGATGCGGCCGTCCGGCACCGAGGTCACCCGGACGTCACCGACCTCCAGCGAGCGCACCCGGGCCGGGGCTCGGCGCCGCTCGTCGATCATCGGATCTGTTCGAGCACAGCCATCGTCGCCGGCGCGGTGGCCGGTGACGGCGAGTACAGGAAGAGCATCAGGTCGTCTCCACCCACAGCGGGTGTGAGCACCACGGTCTCGAAGGACATCCGGCCGAGCGAATGGTCGAACACCGTCGCGACGTGGGGTTCCTGCCCGACGGAGTGCTCCCCCCAGTGCCGTCGGAACTCCGGCGAGCGCTCGGAGAGGTCGGTGGCGATCGACTCGAACATCGGATCGGTGGCGAAGGCCGTCGCCTGCCGACGGAACTGCGAGACCATCATCCGGGCCGCGAGGTCACGATGCGGGTAGTGCGTCGCGTAGTCCTCGTCGGTGAAGTACCGGATGAGGCAGTTGGTGCCGACCTGCGTCTGGAAGGTCTTCGCCGCGAGCTCGTTCGTCGCGAACACGTTCCAGTACCGGTCGGCGGCGTAGGCAGGCATGTCCTGGATGCTCGACAGCATGCGCTCGAGCGAGCCCTTCAGGTCGTCGGCCGCGGCTCGGCGTGACGCCGGCACCTTGCCGGTGAGTTCGTAGAAGTACTCGAGGTCAGCGCCCTCGAGCCGGAGCGCGTTGGCGATCGCATCGACGACGACCGTCGAGACACCGATGTCCCGCCCCTGCTCGAGCCACGTGTACCAACTCACACCGACGTTCGCGAGCACGGCGACCTCCTCGCGGCGCAGTCCGGGAGTCCGACGGCGGGCCGAGCGCGGGAGCCCGACGTCCTCCGGCTGCAGTGCCTCTCGTCGAGCGCGAAGGAACTCCCCCAACCACGCCCGTCGCCCCTGCCCGTGTTCACTCTCCGCGACGATCACGCCCGCGTCATCCTGCATGAAGACCCCCCTGATGGTCGACGAATGGTGTTGCGACGGGCAACTCTAACCGGATCGGGCGATCGCGACGAGGACCTCGGTGAGTTGCTCGTGCGCGGCTTGATGGAACAGGTGGGCGCCGTCGATCGCGTGCACGGCGAGCGTCTCACATCCCAGATCCGACCACCGTTCCATGGCTTCCGGCGTCACGATCTCGTCGTCCCTCCCACAGACCACGTGCACCGCGACGCCGATCGGAACGGGCCGTGGTGCGTAGGCGCGGGACCGGTCGATGCCGGCTCGGGTCCGGACGCTGGCCGCGCGACCGGACGACTCGGTCCCGAGGATCGAGCACGTGTCCTTCGTCGCGGGGAGCACGCCAGGCGGTGCGGTCGCGCCGAGCACGAGCGCGGACGGCATCGGTGACCCGACCGCGGCGAGTTGCCGACAGACCTCGAACGCGATCAGGCCGCCCATGCTGTGGCCGTACAGGAGCGCGCCGGGAAGCGCCTCCTGCACGGCGCGGACCGAGAGCGCCGCCAGCATCTCGATCGTCGCCCAGGTCGTGCCGAGGGCAGCGCGCTCGAACCCGACGGCGGTGACCTGCTCGAGTCCGGCGGCGGTCGCCGCTGCCCGGACTCCCTTCGGCACGGTGGCCAGACCGCCGGCGTGGTGGAAGTACAGCAGCGAACGGCCCGACGCAGCCCCCACGTGCGGACGTCCTCAGCTGGTGGCCGCGGGTCCACCCGCGGTCACCGGAGAAGCCGCGATGCCGTCCGCGGCTGCGTCCTCCGCCGAGACCACGGACCGTCGACGTGACGCCGTCAGCGACACGAGCACACCGATCACCAGCCCGGCGGCGATGAGGAAGGTAGCGACCACGATCTGCCCCATCAGGTCTCCGTCGGCCACGGCCGACGACCCGAGGACGAGGAGCGCGAGTCCGACGGCGCCGCCGACCTGCTGCCCAGCCGTGGCGATTCCGGACGCAGTGCCCTGGTGTTCCCCGGGCACGCCGCTCGTCGCGAGGGTGAACATGGTGGTGAAGACGACGCCCTGGGCGATGCTGAGCACGACCAGTTGCACCACGAGCACGTACGGGGACAGTCCCGCAGCGAACCCGGCAGCCAGCGCCGCCGTCCCGACGGCACCGACTGTGAAGGACACGGCGAGGACGGACCGGGGGGCATGGGAGTTGCCGAGCCGACCAGCCCACGTTGCCCCGATCAGCACGCACGCCGAAGGGATGATGAACGCCAGCCCAGTCACCAACGGCGAGAAACCGAGCTGCTGCTGCAGGTAGATCGTCAGGAAGAACGGGATGGCACCGAAGGTGGCCATGAACAGGAACGTCACCCACGTTCCGACGCCGAGGTTGCCCGAGTGGAACAGCGTCAGGGGCACCAGCGGCTCACGCGTCGAACGCTGCACCAGGACGAACGCCACGAGGAACACGATGCCGACCACGCCCGGCACGAAGGTCACCGGCGCCGCCCACCCGGACTCGGGTGCCTGCACCAGCGCGAAGACGACGGCGAGGACACCGATCGTCCCGGTGACGGCACCCGGGACGTCCAGTCGAGGCCGACCAGCGGCCACCGATCGCCGATCGGCGGGGATGAGCAGGAACGCACCGACGATCGCGACCGCGGCCAGGACCACGTTGACCGTGAAGACCGATTCCCAACCGAAGCTGCCGGTCAGGACACCGCCGAGCAGCGAGCCGAGGACCATGCCGGTGCTGCCGGCTGCGGCCCAGACGGACATCGCAGTGTTCCTGGAGCGCCCTTCCGGGAAGCTGGTCGTCACCAGGGACAGCGTGGCCGGGGACAGGAACGCCCCGCCGAGTCCTTGGAACGCGCGCGCGATGACGAGGACGAGCGGATCGGATGCGACGGCACCCACCAACGACGCCACGGCGTAGAGCGCGAGGCCGATCACGAACGCCCGCCGCTTCCCGATGAGGTCCGCGAGACGGCCCCCCAGAAGCAGGAACCCCCCGAAGGCGACGGCGTACGCGCTCACCACCCACTGCAGGGCGGACTCCGAGAAGTGCAGTCCCTCTCCGATGACGGGCAGGGCGACGAACACGATGTTGTAGTCGAGCGCGATGATGAGCTGAGCGAAGGCGAGGAGTGCGAGCAGCAGTGCCGGGCTCGTCACCCGTGCGCCGTTCCGGACGGTTTCCGCGGTCGTGAGCATGGTCGGTCCTTTCGAGGGGTGCGAGCTGGTGGCGGTGTCAGTAGCGGAGGGCGTACTTGAGCTGGCGGCCGAAGGTCTTCTGCCGCTGTGCCTCGTGGAAGCGCGCGTCCTGCTCCAGCACGTCGGTCGCCGCGCGGACCCGGGCCTGAGCGAGCTCGATCGCCTCGGCCGTCGGAACCACCTGCGGCATGTCGAAGAGCTCGATGATCCGGTCCACCCGCTCCGGGATCGGACCACCGACCACGTGGTACGGGATCCCGAGGTCCTGCAGGGCCTCGATGAGCAGATCGTCGGAGAGTCGACGGAAGGGTTCGGAGACGGGGCGGTGACCGTCCTTGTGCATGTCGAACTCGACGGGCAGGTGCACGTACGCGTCGTAGATCCGCTTCGCCCGGGAGCGGGTGACGTCCCCGAGGGTGTCGGTGTACCGCTGGTAGAAGTGCTTGACGGGCAGGCCGGTGACCTTCTTCACCGCCTGGAACCACTTCGGTGCGCCGGGGTTGATGCCGACACGCATGCGTGCCTCGAAGTAGACCCACTCGTGGAACACCCCACCGTCGGAGATGAACGGGCCGGGTCCGGATTCGTTGTGGACCCGCTCCTCGAACCGCCGGAGCCCGAGCTTGATGAGTTCCATGGCGTTGAGGTCCATCACGGTCTTGCCCGGGATGAGGTCGATCAGGATCTCCCGGGACGTCATCGCATGGGTCCTCGGCAGCCCCGTCGCGATGGACAGGGCCTCGGTCGTCGTGCTCTTCCCGGTCGAGTAGGTGCCGGAGATGGCGAGCTTCAGGTTCTCTTGCATGAGGGTTCCGTTCGGTGAGGGGTGGATGCGGACTAGGCGGCGGTGGCGGTGGGCACGGCGACGAGCGCCGCGATCTGCTCGAGGCGGTCCTCGACGGAGCCGGTCACGGTCTTCGGTCGCAGCCCCGCAAGAGCAAGCTCCTCGGCCAGGTACTCCTCCGACCGTGTCCGGAACGACTCGGACACCGGAGGTGCCGGCTCGGTCATGGCGAACTCGATCGGCAGGTGCACCACGACGTCGTAACGATCGTGCAGCGAGGACCGCACGGCTCGCCGGGACGGCTCGAGGAGCCCGTTGACGAGACCGCGACCCGCGATCGTCGGGCGCGGTGCTGCATCCGGGTCGACCCCGTGCAGGAGCAGCGTCTTCGCGAAGACCCAGTCGTGCACCAGCGACCCGTCGGAGACCCAGAGGTCACCGGACTCGCGTGCGCTGCGCTCGATCAGGCGTCGCACCACCAGCTCGACGAGCTGTGCCGGGCTGCAGCCGGTCGCCGCCTTGCGGGAGCCGAACGGGTCCTGCATCGGGGGCAGTGCCTCGGCCTGGAGTCCGAAGCGCTCCGCGGCGGCCTTGGCCAGGGTGGACTTGCCCGAGCCGTACGCACCGGTGATCGCGAGTCGCATGCACTTCCTGTCGTCGAGGTCGAATCGTCGTGGGTGCGGACCGGCCCCCTCGCCGGTCCGCACTCCGATGGTCAACGACCTCCGCGCTCCCCCGACAGGGCTGCGTTATCCGGGGTGTGCAACCACCCGGTTCATGCATCCCGGATCGCGTCGACTGGTGGTGAGAGCACCTGGTTCGGAGCGGCTTCCCCGGGTTGGATGGACGCATGAAGCTCGTCGGCACCACTTCCTTTGGCGGACCAGAGGTCCTCGGACTGCACGAGGTCCCCTGCCCGGACCCCGCAGCGGACGAAGTGCGCATCCGCGTGCACGGGGCCGCCGTCAACCCCACGGACCTCGCGTTCCGGGCAGGTTTCTACCGCGCGGTCCTCCAGGAACGCACCCCGCCGTTCGTTCCCGGCATGGACGCCGCCGGCATCATCGACGCGGTCGGCAAGTCCGTCGTGGGCTGGAACACCGGAGATCGCGTCATGGCGGTGGTCGACGCCCCTCTGGTCTCGGGCGCGTACGCCGAGTTCGTCGTCGTCCCCGCACGGTCGGTGACGCGGTGCCCGGAACGACTGAGCCTGCACGAAGCAGCGGCTGTCCCGATGAACGCCTTGACGGCACGACTCGCGCTGGACTCGCTGCCCGAGCTGCGCCACGGAACACTCGCGGTGACCGGCGCCGCTGGTGCGGCCGGCGGCTTCACGGTGCAGCTCGCGAAGCACGAGGGCTTCACCGTGATCGCGGACGCCCGCGGCGAGGACGTCGAGTTGGTCAAGTCCCTCGGCGCTGACTACGTCGTCCCCCGCGGCGACGAGTTCGCCGCCGAGGTGCGAGCACTCGTCCCCCAGGGTGTCGACGCCGTCGTCGATGCTGCGGTCCAGACGAGCGCGGTGTTCCCCGCGATCCGCGACGGCGGACACTTCGTCCCGCTCAGGGGGTGGGACGAACCGATCCCGCGCGGGATCGTCGCCCACCCGATCATGGTTTCGGACTACACGCAGGAGTCGGAGAAGCTGCGGCAGATCGCGGAACACATCGACGCCGGCGTGCTCACCGCGCGCATCGCCGACGTCGTCCCGGCTGAGCGAGCGCACGACGCCCACACGCGGCTCGGACTGGGCGGGGTCCGGGGGCGCATCGTCCTCGACTTCGCCGCCCTGGCGTGACCGAGCGGCTCCTGCGTCGTGCCGCGTTCTTCGACGTCGACGGCACCCTCACGCGCACCACCACGATGTTCGACCTCCTGCACTTCGACGCCATCGAGCAGGGCAGCGGCGAGCGTGCCGACGAGTTCATCGACGTACTCCGGCGGATGCAGGTCGAGGACGGCGTCTCTCGCGAAGCGGCGAACCGCCACTACTTCTCATGGTGGCGCGGCCGCTCCCGCGACCAGCTCGCGGACCTCATCGCGCGCTGGTGTGCCCAACGGGCAGCCGCGTACTTCCATCGGTCGACGCTCGAGCAGCTGCATCGGCACCGTGAACGAGGCGACCTCGTCGTCTTCGTCAGCGGCTCCGTGCCGCTGCTGCTCGACGACCTCGCCGAGCAGCTCGGAGCCGTCCACGTGCTCGCCACCAGCATGTCCGTGGCCGGCGGGGTCTTCACCGGCGACGTTGACGTCCCGATGATCGGCAGCCGGAAGACGGATGCCATCCAGCAGCTCGCGGACGAGGAGCACATCGACCTGACCGCGTCGGCGGCCTACGGCGACCACCTGTCGGACGTGCCGTTCCTGGAACTCGTCGGCGAGCCCGTGATCTGTGGCGTGCCTGGCAGCACCGAGTGGTGCTTGGCAGAGCGAAGGGGTTGGACGACTTTGCTCCTGGACGACTGACGGATCACGACCGAGGCGTTCGACGGCTCAGCGTCTCGGAAGAAGGCCCCCGAGAGCCCGCTCGTCCGAGCTGCCCACCCAGGGAACCGAGGAGCGCGACGACGAAGCCGACGATCTGCAGCGGTGACAGCGCCTGGCCGAGGACGACCCACCCGAGCACCGCAGCGGTCAACGGACTGAGGACGCCCAACAACGCGATCCGGGCCGACGGCAGCGCCCGTGCGCCTCGGAACCAGACGCTGTAGGCCAGGGCTCCACCGACGAGCGTGAGCCAGGCGTACCCCGCGTACCCGGCGGCGGTCGGCTGCCACGGCCCGCTGTCGACGATCGGGATGAGCGGGGCGATCACCACGCCCCCGACGATGAGTTGCCATGCGGTCGAGGTCAGGGGGTGTGTGCCCTCCGGGGTGCCCCACCGACGAGTGAGCAGGAGCCCCAACGCCATGGACACGGTCCCGAGCGCCGCCGCCGCGAGCCCGAGCACGTCGAACACGGCACCTCCGCTGCGGGAGACGAGCGCGACGCCCACCAGGGCCACGACTCCCCACACCACGTGGGTGATCGCGGGCCGTCCCCACCGCAGCGCCAGGGTGAGGGCCACGACGACGAGCGGCTGGAGCGCACCGACGATGGCCGCCAAGCCACCCGGCAGCCGGTCGGCCGCGACGAACAGCAGCGGGAAGAAGCACCCGATGTTGAGCATGCCGAGCACGAACGTCCGGAGGCGCCAGCCCCGCGGTGGGACTCCCGGCCGGAGCGCGAGCAGCAGCAGGCCTGCGGGGAGCGCACGCAGGACACTCGCCGTCATCGGGTGATCGGCGGGCAGGAGCTCGGTGGTGACCACGTAGGTCGACCCCCACACGATCGGCGCCAATGCCGCGCTGAGCGTGAGGCCGGCCGCCGCCGACGTGGACAGCGAGCGATCGGCCATCGGAGCCTCGTTTCCTTCATGCTGAACTTCTCAACGTTGAGACAATATGGCCCCGATAGGCTCGCGTCAAACAGTTCAGCGTGAAGGAGTGGTCCGATGGAGGATGCCGTCGATCGAGTCCTGGCCCAGTGGGGCCGGGAACGACCAGACCTCGACGTCCGCGCGATGGCCGTCATCGGGCGCATCGGGCGCGCCGAAGCGATCCTCGACCGGAGGGTCGGTGCCGTCCTCGCTGAGCACGACCTGCTGCCGGGTGAGTTCGACCTCCTCGCGACCCTCCGACGTTCGGGATCGCCACATCGGCTGGCCGTCGGACAGATGCTCGCCGCCACGATGGTGACCTCGGGCGCCGTCACGAACCGCTTGAACCGGCTCGTCGCGAAGGGCTACGTCACGCGGGAGACCGACCCCGCGAACCGACGGAGCGTGCTGGTCACGTTGACCGATCACGGCTTGACGGTGGTGGACGCGGCGCTTGCCCGGCACGTCGAGAACGAACGGGCGCTCCTCGGGACCCTGAGCAGCGACGAGGAGCAGCAGCTGGCCGGGCTCCTCCGGAAGCTGCTGCTCGGCCTCGGTGACGGGGCGGCCTGAGCACAGTCCGTCGTGCCGGCCGCACTCGCAGCCGACCTGACGCGCTCCGCTTCAGGCGGCGCCGTGGCCCCGGCCGTGGCCGTGCTTCGTCGCGTTGGCGTTGACGAGGTGCAGTTCGTTGCCGTGGCGCTGCACCACGGGCTCGTACCCGGCGGGCAGGCCGGCGACGCGGACCCTGCTGAAGCTCGAACCCTTCGCGATCCGGTCCGCCGCGATCAGGACCAGGTCGTTCGCCACGGCCGTGCCCTTGGCGACGTGCACCCGCAGCGTTCCGCCGAACGACGCCGTGCCCTCGACGCGCAGGGCCGGACGGGGTCCGGAGACACTCAGCGACAGGGCGGCGTGCGAGCGCTGCGTCAGGTTGCCGCCGATACGGATCACCCTCGTGCTGGCCTCGGCGAGCGTGCCGGAGACAGTGGTCACCGACCCCTTGCCCAGGGCAGCAGCGGAGTCCGCGATCAGCGTCCCACCGCGGACGACGGTGCCGCCGGTGTAGCGGTTCGAGCCGGCGAGAGTGAGGGTGCCGGTCCCCCGCTTGGTCAGTGACCCGGTCCCGCCGATGTCGTTGCGCCAAGTGTCGGCGGCGTCCAGTCCCTTCTCGGCGGCGTCCATCGAGACGCTCACCGCGCTGTCGAACGCTCCGTAGCCGGACGCTGCCGAGAAGAGGTCGAGGCGCCCCCACCCTTCCGCGTCGTCCAGCAGGGGGTAGCCCGACGGCAGCGCGGTCGTCCGGAGCACCTCTCGGATCTGGGCGTCGCTGAGGTACGGCAGGCGGGTCCGCAGGAGCGCCTCGGCACCCTTCGGCACCGTGGCCGGGATCGTCTTCGTGCCGGTCCGCGTGAACCCGTACGTCAGACGCCCGCGGTAGTCCTTCTTGTCCGCTGCGTAGTCCGCGTACCGATCGACAGCGCTCGGGCCGGCAGCGGTGAGCACCTTCTCCGCCTGCTGGTGCGCCTGCTGCTCGAGCTGCGTGTTCGCCGGGTCGTCCAGGATGGCCGCTGCCAGCGCAGTCGCCAGGACCCGCCCGCCCATGACGTCGAGCGGTGAGTGCATCCCCGCGACGATCCGACTGTTGCCGATCTCCGAGCCGTTGGCGAGGAGCTCGGTGTACTTCTCCGGGTACGCGTACGCGAACGCCAGGGAGGCCAGGTAGCCGGCGTTGGTGTGTCCACTGGGGAACCCGCCGTCGGTGGCGGGCGTCGGGGACTTCTCGGGGACGAGCTGCGGCAGCACCTTGACGTCCTGGCTCTGCCGGTACGGCCGTGCGTACTGGTAGTACTTCTTCGCGTTGCTGGCAGAGGAGTAGTCGCCACGCAGCGTGTTCACCAGCTGGACGACGTCGCCGAGTTCCGAATCGGTGTCCGCCCACGAGCCCTTCGCGTTGCCCTGGTCGACGTACTGCTTCGTCGTGGCGTCCGCCGGGATCTCGTCGGGGATCGTCGTGCCCGCGTTCGTCGCGGTCCGCACCGCGTCGGACAGGTCACCGAAACCCGCGATGGCCGAGTAGCTCTGGTTCCGTCGGTCGATCAGGTACGCCTCGTGCCCCTGCGCATCCGTGCGGGTCTGCGTGGTCCGCGCTGCCTGCGCGATGTTCGAGTCCAGGATCCGCTGCGCTGCGGCACTGGTTGCGACCCCGTTGTCCCACGACGATCCCGGGCGCCACAGGGTGCCGAACTGCGACAGCACCCCGGTCGCGGCGTTCGTCTCCGGCGTCGTGGCAGCAGGGGTGTTCGTCTTGTAGGTGTCCACGAAGTACCCGTAGGCCCCTGGACGCGGCGCGGTCCGCGATGTCGCCGCGGACGCTCCCGCCGGAGCGATCAAGGACACGGCGCACGCCACCGCCAGGACCCCCAGCACCGTACGGGCCCGACGTCTCGGAACAGCGATCAGGAACCGGCGCATGGCGTTCTCTCCACTCGGGGCGTGGTCACACGATTCGGTGACACAGAGCAGAAGCGTGGCGCAGGCCCGTGAACCGGAAGTGGCACCTGCGTGAACCGCTGCCGTACTCGCTGCTGTTGCTCACCACGGACGCCGACGGGTGCAACAGCGACGCCGCGAGACCGCGGCCTTCGCCTCCCCCGTCTGGCCGGTCACGTGCCTGAGACGGCTGACGAGACGGACTGGAGGCGCGGTGCGGGCTGGCACCGCGCCTCCAGTCCGTCGGTCGTCGCGTCCTGGAGCCGCACCCGCTGGCTGATGCGTGCGCATGTTGCGACCTTGCACCTGTCGAACCCGCGGTGTCCCGTCGGAACATGCGCACGAATCCATTGCGTGCGCATCCTTCGACAGAACACGCGTCGATCCCCTCGTGGATCGTCGGAAGGTGCACGCGCACCGACCGCTAGCCGCGCGCGTCGCCGTCGACGACCAGGTCCCGCACGACCCCCGGCAGCTCGGCGATGAGCGTCGTCATCGGGAACGGTCCGCCGCCGGACGCCCGCCGCGCCGCGAGCCCGTGCACCACCGCGGCCGACGCGGCCAGGTGCGCGAGGTCCGACGGCGTGAGCGACGATCCGGCCGTCTCGACGGAGCCCTGCCTCGCGGCGACGAGCGCCCCGAGCACCCCGCCCAGCACGTCCCCGGCACCGGCCGCCGCGAGCCACGGCGTCGCCGAGGACGCCACGAGCCGCACCGACCCGTCCGGGGTGACCACGTGGGTCCGCTCCCCCTTGAGCAGCACGACGCTGCCGGTCTGCTCCGCCGCACGGAGCGCTGCGGCGGCCGGGTCCTGCTCGATCTCGGCGCGATCGGCCCCCAGGAACGAAGCGAGCTCACCGGCGTGCGGGGTGAGCACGGCGAGCGGCCCGAGGTCGACGAGCGGGATCGCCCCGGCGTCGACGACGACCGGCACGCCGTCGTCGGACGCGTGCGAGAAGCCCGCCGCCGTCGTCTCGTCCAGCTCACCGAGCGTCGGCGCCGAGATCCCGGAGCCGACGAGCCAGGCCTGCACCCGACCGACGCCGGACACGACCTCGGGGCGGCGGGTGAGCACGTGGTCGGTGGCGCGTGCGGGTCCGACGTACCGGACCATGCCGACGCCGGTGTGCACGGCGGCGTCGACCCCGAGCACCGCGGCGCCGGGGTACTGGTCGGACCCGGTCGCGATGCCGAGGACCCCGCGGCGGTACTTGGTGGACTCCCCCGTCGGCGCGGTGACCCACGCGGCGGCATCGGACGGTCGGACGGGCACGAAGTCGTTCACCGGCCCCACGTTACGGTGGAGCACATGAGCCTGTTCCTGCCTGGTCGCGTGGTGGTCTTCGACTACGGCGAGGTGATCAGCCGGACGCCGCACGCCTCGCGGGACGCCCTCGTGGCCGCCACCGGGGTCCCGGCGGACGAGCTGTTCCCGGTGTACCAGGAGCTCCGGCACGACCTGGACCGCGGCGACCTGTCCGTCGTGGCGTACTGGCGTGCGATCGCGGAACGGACCGGACGGACCTGGAGCATCTCCGAGATCCACCGGTTCTGGGCGATCGACTTCACCGGGTGGTTCGAGGTCGAGCCGGAGACCCTCGAGATCGTCGAGGAGCTGCACGACGCCGGCACCCGTGTCGCCCTGCTCTCGAACGCGGGCTTCGACTTCGGCGACCCGTACCGCCGCTCCCCGATGGGCTCGTTGTTCGAGACCGTCGTGGTGAGCGCCGAGGGGCACGTCCTGAAGCCCGCGGCATCCATCTACCGCGACACCTGTGCGCGCTTGGGAATCGACCCGGGTCAGATGGTGTTCGTGGACAACAGGGCCGAGAACGCCACCGGTGCGGAAGCGATCGGGGCGGTCGGCCACCACTACACGTCGCCGGCGTCACTGCGGTCGTTCCTGACGGAACTGGCCGAGGCGCCGGCACCCGTCCTCTGAGGAGCCCGCGTGACGCACGCCCTGTTCGACCCGATCACCGTCCGTGACCTGACCGTCCGCAACCGCATCTGGGTCTCCCCGATGTGCCAGTACTCGGTGGACCAGCAGGACGGCGTCCCGACGCCGTGGCACCTCGTGCACCTGGGCGGGTTCGCCAAGGGCGGCGCCGGCGCGGTCGTCGTCGAGGCGACGGGCGTCGTGCCCGAGGGACGGATCACCCCGCAGGACCTCGGGCTGTGGAACGACCAGCAGCGCGACGCGTTCAAGCCGATCGTCGACTTCCTGCACGAGCAGGGTGCCGCGGCGGGCATCCAGCTGGCGCACGCCGGCCGCAAGGCGTCGACCTACCGCCCGTGGGACACCACGCACGGCACCGTGCCCGCCGACCAGGGCGGCTGGACCACGGTCGCGCCGTCGGCCGTGGCCTTCGACGGCTACGACGTCCCGCGCGAGCTCGCGGTCGAGGACATCCGCGTGGTCGCCCTCGCCTTCGCGCAGTCCGCCCGCCGCGCGGTGGAGGCCGGGTTCGACCTGGTCGAGGTCCACGCGGCCCACGGCTACCTGCTGCACCAGTTCCTCTCACCGCTGAGCAACCAGCGCACCGACCAGTACGGCGGCTCGCTCGAGAACCGTGCCCGCGCGCTGCTCGAGGTCGTCGACGCCGTGCGCGCCGAGGTCGGCGAGGGCTTCCCGATCGTCGTCCGGTTCTCGGCCACCGACTGGGTCGACGGCGGACTCACGCTCGACGAGACCACCGTCGTCGCCCGCTGGGCCGCGGAGCACGGTGCCGACCTGGCCGACGTGTCCACCGGCGGCAACGTCGCGAGCGCGCCGATCCCGGTCGGCCCCGGCTACCAGGTGCCGCACGCTGCGGCGATCAAGCGCGACGCCGGCATCCCGACGATCGCCGTGGGCATGATCTCCGAGGCGTTCCAGGCCGAGCAGATCGTCGCGACCGGCCTGGCCGACGTCGTGATGATCGGTCGCGAGATGCTCCGCGACCCGTCGTTCGCGCTCCGTGCCGCCGTCGAACTCCGCGTGCCGGTCGACTACGAGCCGCAGCAGTACCATCGCGCGCGGATCACGGCCTAGGCGCGGTCGGTTCTGTACGGATTCACGGTTCAGCGACCGCGCAGGCAGTACGATTGGCAGCACTGTGGACGATCCCCCGAATAGTTCTTCGCCTCACTCATCCGCCGCTCACTCGGTGAGCTGCACGTCATCCCTGTGCGCGAACGGGGGTGAATCATGAGTCCGATCGACATCGTCATGCTGATCGGCGGCATCCTGCTGACCCTCGGCACGGGTGTCTTCGTCGCGTCCGAGTTCGCGCTGGTCAACCTCGACCGCGCGGACGTCGAAGCGCGGCGCGACCGCGGTGAAGCCGGCCTCGCGCCGGTCATCGGCGCGCTGAAGGTCACCTCGACGCACCTGTCCAGTGCACAGCTCGGCATCACGCTGACCACGCTGCTGACCGGCTACCTGCTCGAACCCTCGATCGCGAAGCTGCTCGAGGCGCCGTTCCTGGCGATGAACCTGCCTGAGGGCATCGTCGAGACCGTCGGCTCGATCGTGGCGCTCGTCATCGCGACCCTGCTGTCGATGATCCTCGGCGAGCTCGTGCCGAAGAACTTCGCGCTCGCGCTGCCCCTGCAGACCGCCAGGCTCGTGGTGCCGCTGCAGATCGCGTTCACGACGGTCTTCAAGCCCGCCGTCGCACTGCTGAACGGCACTGCGAACGCCGTGCTCCGGTCGCTGGGCATCGAGCCGCAGGAGGAACTCTCCGGTGCGCGCAGCGCCGAGGAACTCACCTCGCTGCTGCGCCGCTCGGCGTCGGAGGGCTCGCTCGAACAGGACACCGCGACGCTCCTCGAGCGCACCATCTCGTTCTCCGAGCTGAGCGCCAGCGACGTGATGACCCCGCGCCCGAGGCTCTCCACCATCCGCGTGTCCGAGTCCGCCGAGGACGTCATCGCCCTCGCCCGCAAGACCGGCTTCAGCCGCTTCCCCGTCATCGAGGAGGACGCGGACGACGTCGTCGGCATCGTGCACGTCAAGCAGGCCGTCGCCGTGCCGCGCGAGAAGCGTCCGGAGGTCCCCGTCGGGGCACTCATGACCGACGCCGAACGCGTGCCGGAGACCATGCCCGGCGACACCCTGCTCGCCGAGGTCCGCGGTCGCGGCTACCAGATGGTCATCGTCGTCGACGAGTACGGCGGCACCGCCGGGGTCGTCACGCTCGAGGACCTGATCGAGGAGATCGTCGGCGAGGTCTCCGACGAGCACGACCGCGCCCGCATCGACGTGGTCCGCTCCCGCGACTGGCTGACCTTCCCCGGTCTGCTGCGTCCCGACGAGCTCGAGGACCGCGCCGGCGTGAAGGTGCCCGAGGAGGGCCCGTACGAGACCGTCGGCGGGTTCGTCATGTCGACACTGGGCCGCCTGCCCGTCGTCGGCGACGAGGTGCCCCTGGACGGCGGGGTGTTCCGGGTCGAGCGGCTGGACGGCCGTCGGATCGACCGCATCCGCTGGACCCCGACGCGGCCGTCGACCGACACGGCGGCGACCGCGATCATCATCCCGTCCACCAAGAGCACCCCGACCACCACGAAGGCCTCGGCCACCACGACGAAGGGCAGCACCCGATGAGCTCCGACTGGTGGGGCATCTTCTGGCTCGTCGTCCTGTTGATGGGCAACGCGTACTTCGTCGCGGCCGAGTTCGCGGTCATCTCCGCACGCCGCTCCCAGATCGAACCGCGCGCAGAAGAAGGCTCCAAGGCCGCGCAGATGACCCTGTGGGCCATGGAGCACGCCACCCGCATGCTCGCGACGACCCAGCTCGGCATCACGGTCTGCTCGCTGCTCATCCTGAACGTGTCCGAGCCGGCGATCCACCACCTGCTCGAGGTCCCGCTGCACCTGACCGGCTGGAGCGCCGAGGTGATCGGCACCGTGGCCTTCGTGTTCACGCTGCTGCTCGTGTCGTTCCTGCACGTGGTGTTCGGCGAGATGGTGCCGAAGAACATCTCGTTCTCGATGCCGGACCGCGCCGCGCTGCTGCTGGTCCCGACGCTCTGGTACATCGGTCACGGCCTGCACTGGGTCATCGTCGGCCTGAACGAGGTCGCGAACGCCGTGCTGCGACTGTTCCGCGTCGAGCCCAAGGACGAAGCGGTGAGCGCCTTCACGGTGGAGGAGGTGCAGACCATCGTGGAGCAGTCCCGCCGCGAGGGCACCCTGACCGACGACGGCAAGCTCGCCCTGGCGTTCGAGTTCACCGAGAAGAAGGTGCGTGACGTCGCCGTGCCGATGGCCGAACTCGTCACCCTGCCCGACGACGCCACCCCGGCCGACGTCGAGCACGCCGTAGCACAGCGCGGGTTCTCCCGCTACGTGCTCGTCGGCGAGGACGGCTCCCCCACCGGCTACGTGCACGTGAAGGACGTCATCGACCTGCGTCCGGACGAGTTCGACGACCCGGTGCCGCCGAAGCGCATCCGCCAGCTCATCTCGCTCTACACGGAGATGGACCTCGAGGACGCGCTCGCGACCATGCGGGCCGCCGGGCGCCACGTGGCCCGCGCCTTCGACGCGGACGGCCGCACGATCGGCGTGCTGTTCCTCGAGGACATCCTCGAAGAACTGGTGGGCGAGGTCGAGGACGCGACCCGACGCCGGTAGACGCACCGGCAGACGGACG
>NZ_MJGT01000049.1:8978-133969 GCF_001864975.1 Curtobacterium sp. MMLR14_002 | reverse complement strand
ACTCGCACCGGGCCTCCTGTCCGTCCGTCTCAGGCCTCGATGCGGTACCCGAGACCGCGGACCGTCACCAGGATCTCGGGGGTCGACGGGACCCGCTCGATCTTCGAGCGGATGCGCTTGATGTGCACGTCGAGGGTCTTGGTGTCACCGAAGTAGTCGGAACCCCACACCCGGTCGATGAGCTGCCCGCGGGTCAGCACACGGCCGGCGTTCCGGAGCAGCAGCTCGAGGAGCTCGAACTCCTTGAGCGGCATCGGGGTCTCGGACCCGTCGACCGACACCGTGTGCCGCTCGACGTCCATCCGGATGCCGCCGACCTGCAGGATGCCGCTGTCTGCCGGGTCGTCCTCGGTCCGGCGACGGAGCACGGCACGGATCCGGGCCAGGAGCTCCCGGGTCGAGTACGGCTTCGTCACGTAGTCGTCGGCGCCGAGCTCGAGCCCGACGACGATGTCCACCTCCGAGTCCTTCGCGGTCAGCATAATGATCGGCGCGTTCGACCGGGTCCGGATCTGCCGGCACACCTCGGTGCCGCTCAGGCCCGGCAGCATGAGGTCGAGGAGCACCAGGTCGGGGTTCTCCGCGTCGAACTTCGACAGCGCGGTCACGCCGTCGGCAGCGACGGAGGTCTCGTACCCCTCGCGCTGCAGCAGGAACTCCAGGGGCTCGCTCAGGGCCGGCTCGTCGTCGACGATGAGGATCTTGGTCACGATGGCTGCTCTTCCAGTTGCTCTTCGAGTGCTGTGGTCAGTTCGGGATCTGCCTCGGGCAGACGGATGGTGAAGGTCGAGCCCTTACCGGGCTGCGACCAGACGCGCACGTCACCACCGTGGTTGCTGACGACGTGCTTGACGATCGCGAGCCCGAGGCCGGTGCCCCCGGTGGCGCGCGACCGTGCGGGATCGACACGGTAGAACCGTTCGAAGACGCGGTCGAGGTCGGCCTCGGGGATGCCGACGCCCTGGTCGGTGATGGCGATCTCGACGAAGCCCTTCGAGGACCGGACGCCCACGCCGACGCGGGTGTTGTCCGGCGAGTACTTCACCGCGTTGGCGATGAGGTTCGACACCGCGACCTGCAGCAGCCCGCGGTCGCCCATCACCCGCAGCTTCGACTTCTTGGCGCGGATGATCTCGATCGAGCGGGCGCGGGCGACGACCTCGTTCGCGTCGATCGCGGCCTGCACGATCTTGTCGATGCCGGTCTCCTCGCTGTTCTCGAGCGCGTCGACGGACTGCAGCCGGGACAGCTCGATGATGTCCTTCGTCAGCGCTCCGAGCCGCTCGGACTCGGTGATGAGCTGCGCGGCGAACTTCTTCACGTGCACGGGGTCGTCGGCGGCGAGGACGAGGGTCTCGGACAGCAGGCCGATGGCGCCGATCGGCGTCTTCAGCTCGTGCGAGATGTTGGCGACGAAGTCGCGGCGGACCTCGTCGATGCGCCGGCTCTCGGTCAGGTCGTCCGCCGTGAGCAGGACGTACCGGTTGCCGAGCTGGGCGGCACGGAAGCTGAGGTAGCCGATGAGCTCCCCGTGGCGACCACGCGGCAGCTCGAGGTCCTCCGACCCCATCTCCCCGCTCTTGCGCACCCGGTCGATGAGCTCGAGCAGTTCGTGGTGCACCAGGCGTCGGCGCACGACGAGCCCCGCCGTGAGGGCCTGGGGGGATGCCGCGACGACGGTGTTCGACGGGTCGATGACGACCGCCGGGTTGTGCATCGTCGCGATGACCGCTGCGACGCCGTCCGGCAGGGTCCGCTCCGCCACGTCGGCAGCACGTGCCGTCCGCTCGGCGGTGATGATCAGCACCACGACGCCCGCGCCGAAGACCCCGCCGAGGAGCATCGACAGTGGCACGAGCCACGCGTTGTCCATGCCGCCAGTGTAGGGATGGTCATGCGGGGTTCCGGTACCGTTCACCGTCTGCGGAAGGCCAGAACGCGAAGCGTTCAGCCCCGCGTCACCGTTCGTTCACCTGGGCTGACGACACTCGTCCGGTACGCAGAGAGAGGTACTCCCCCATGCGCGAAGTCTTCCAGCAGGAACTCCAGGACGTCCAGGAGCGACTGACCGAGATCGCCGGGCTCGTCGAGTCCGCCATCACCCGAGCCACGCAGGCCTTCAGCGACTCCGACGTCGCCCTCGCCGAAGAGGTGATCGCCGACGACGAGAAGATCGACCTCGCCGCGAACAGCCTCGACGAGATCGCGATCGACATCCTCGCCCGCCAGGCACCGGTGGCCCGCGACCTGCGCGTCGTCGTCACCGCCCTGCGCGTCAGCTCCTCGCTCGAGCGCATGGGCGACATGGCCGAGCACATCGCGCAGCTCGCTCGCCAGCGCTTCCCCGAGAAGGTCGTGCCGAAGGGCCTGCGCAGCACGTTCAAGGAGATGGGCCGGCACGACGTCGCGATGGCGCAGAAGCTCACGCGGCTGCTCGCCACCGAGGACATCGCGCTGTCGGCCGAGATCCGCGACGAGGACGACGCCGTCGACGAGCTGCACGCCAGCGTCTTCGACTTCGTGCTCGGCGAGGCCTGGAAGGGCGGTCCGATCGACACCGTCGACGCCACCCTGGCCTCCCGCTACCACGAGCGCTTCGCCGACCACGCGGTCTCGATCGCCAAGAAGGTCGAGTACCTGGCGACCGGCGACTGGACCGGCGCGTCCACCTCGACCGCGGCGGTCTGACCCGGCCCGATCGGTCTGACCCGACCCGATCGGTCTGCGAGGATCGTGGCATGGCCCAGGTCGCGATCATCGTCAACGGCATGCCCGGTTCCGGCAAGAGCAGCATCGGCACGGCACTCGCCGAGGTGCTCGGCTGCCCGTTCCTGTCGAAGGACCGCATCAAGGAGCCGCTTGCCGACGTCGTCGGCCCGATGATCGCCTCGCGCCCGCTCGGCGGCATCGCGATGGACACGATGTGGTCCATGGCGCGGGCCGTCGAGAACGGGGTCGTCCTCGACGCCGTCTGGCTGCCGTCGCGTGACCGGGACCTCCTGGAGGCCGGACTCGCGTCCGCCGGGTCGCCGCGCGCCGTCGAGGTGTGGTGCGACACGGACCGCGCCACCGCCGAGCAGCGGCTGCGCGACCGGTACGAGCCGGGCACCGTGCCGGTGCGGCACGAGGTGCACGGGGACCTGGCCGACGTGCTGGCCTTCTGGGACGAGCACGGCGACGACGCCCGGCCCGTCGGACTGCCCGGCGTCCCGGTGATCCGGGTCGACACGACGAAGCCCTACGACGTCGGCGCCCTGGTGCAGGAGATCGCGTCGCACTTCGTCTGACCAGCCACGGCTCGTCGAGCCGACCACGCTGCCGAAGCGACAGGTCGTCGACGGGGCGATCCGTTCCTCCTGGCAGAGCGACAGGAGTCGGCAGAACGTTCGCGACCCACTGTCGCCTTCGCGAAGCCCCGCACACACACGAACGCCCCGCCCGGATGCCGGACGGGGCGTTCTGCGTGGGTGCTACTTCTTGGCTCCCTGGGCGGCCACGGCGGCGGCGCCGGCTGCGGCGGCCTCGGGGTCCAGGTAGTACGCGGGCTTCGTCGGCGTGAAGTCGTCGTCGAGCTCGTACACCAGCGGGATGCCCGTCGGGATGTTCAGGCCGGCGATGTCGTCGTCGGAGATGCCGTCGAGGTGCTTCACGAGCGCACGCAGCGAGTTGCCGTGGGCCGTGACCAGCACGGTCTTGCCGGCGGCGAGGTCCTTCGTGATGTCGGACTCCCAGTACGGCAGCAGGCGGTCGATCACGAGCTTGAGCGACTCGGTGCGGGGCAGCTGGTCGCCGAGCTCGGCGTAGCGACGGTCACCGAACTGCGACCACTCGGCGTCGTCGGCGATGGGGGGCGGCGGGACGTCGAACGAACGGCGCCACTCCATGAACTGCTGCTCGCCGTACTCGGCCAGCGTCTGGGCCTTGTCCTTGCCCTGCAGGTCGCCGTAGTGGCGCTCGTTGAGGCGCCAGTCGCGCTTCACCGGCAGCCAGGCCAGGTCGGCCTGCAGCAGCGCGATGTCCGCCGTCTGGATCGCACGGGTCAGGAGCGAGGTGTACAGGACGTCGGGGACGATGCCGGACTCGGCGATGAGGTCGCCGGCGCGCTTCGCCTCCTTCTCGCCCAGCTCGCTGAGCCGGACGTCGACCCAACCGGTGAACAGGTTCTTCTGGTTCCAGTCACTGTTGCCGTGACGGAGCAGGACGAGCGTGGAGGTCATGCCTCCGAGTCTACCGAGCGGTACCGGCCCCGTACCCTTGACGCATGCCCATCGGGAACGTGACGCGCGGGACGACCGGGTACAACCGGCTCCGCCGCGTCGACCGGTGGATCGCGACCCTGCCGGTGCTGCGCCGGACGGACGACCCGCTCGTCGCCGACGTCGGCTACGGGGCATCGCCGACCACCACGCTCGAACTGCGCGACCGGCTGGCGGCCGTCCGACCCGACGTCGAGGTGACCGGCATCGAGATCGAGCCCTCGCGGGTTGCGCTCGCGAACGCCGGGACCCGCGACGGCGTGACGTTCCGTCTGGGGGGCTTCGAGACGCCGACGCCCGGGCAGCGCCGGCCCGCCGTCATCCGGGCCTTCAACGTGCTGCGGCAGTACGACGAGTCCGCGGTGGTCGGGTCGTGGCGGATCATGCAGGACCGGCTGCAACCCGGCGGTGCGCTCGTCGAGGGGACCTGCAACGAGGTCGGTCGGGTCGCATCGTGGGTGACGCTCGACGACGTCGCGCCGCAGACCTTCACGGTGTCGCTCCGGCTCGCCGGGCTCGACGTGCCCTCGATCGTCGCCGAGCGCCTGCCGAAGGCCCTGATCCACCGCAACGTGCCCGGCGAACGGGTGCACGCGTTCCTGCGCGACCTCGACCTGTCGTGGGCGGTCGCCGCACCGCTCGGCACGTACGGGCCCCGGCAGCGGTGGATCGCCACCGTGCGCGGGATGCGTGACCGCGGCTGGCCGGTGCTGCACGGGGTGACGCGCTGGCGGCTCGGTGAGCTCAGCGTCCCGTGGGCGGCCGTCGAGCCCGCCTGACGCTGCGACGCAAGACACCGGTGTTCGCGCTCCGAACACCCGCAAACCGCGGTGCGACCGGCGAACACCGGTGTTTTGCGACCGCCAACGGGGAGCTAGGAGCGCTTGACGGCTCCGAGGCGGGGCAGGCGCGGGACGTTCGCCGTCGCACCGGCCTCGGGCGGGACGATGGTCTCCTGCGCGGCGGTCACCACGACGTCGTCGGCCTCGAGCCGCAGCGTCGCGGTGGGGTCGAGGGAACGCTTCACCACGGCGAGCCCGATCGGACCGAGCTCGTGGTGGATCGCCGAGGCCGAGAGCCGACCGACCTGCTTGTCGTCGAGCAGCACGGGGGTGCCGGGCGCCGGCAGCACGCCGTCGGACCCGTCGAGGTGCAGCAGCACGGCCCGACGCGGCGGGTGCCCGAGGTTGTGGACCTTGGCGACGGTCTCCTGCCCGCGGTAGCAGCCCTTCGACAGGTGCACGGCGGAACGCAGCCAGTCGAGCTCGTGCGGGATCGTCCGCTCGTCGACGTCGGACAGGGTCGGGCGCCAGGCGGCGATCCGCAGCGCCTCGTACGCGAGCAGCCCCGCGACGGGCACGTCCGACGCGGCGATCGCGGCCGCGGTGCCGGGGGTGACCACGGCGATGCGGAGGGTCCAGTCGGAGCCGGGGTGGGCCTCCTGGTCGGCGTAGCCCCATCCGCCCGGCGTGACGGCGCCCCATGGGTCGACCCACTCGGCGACGGGCGGTTCCGGCAGTTCGACGGACGCGAGCGGGGCGCCCGCCCCGAACCAGCCGAGGGTGACGAAGTCGGCGGAGCGGTCGGCGACCTCGACCCGGAGCATGAAGCGCATCGAGTCGAGCCACCCGGCGAGCGGCGCTGCGTCAGCGCGCTCGGTGAGCAGCCAGACCGTGGCACCGTCGTCGACGACGCGAGCCGCGTGCTCGACGCGTCCGGCCTGGTCGAGGACGAGCGTCTCGGTGCTGACGCCGGTCGGCAACCCGGTGAGCTGCTGCGAGGTGATCGAGTTGAGCCACGACAACCGGTCCGGTCCGGAGACGGTGACGACACCGAGTCCGAGCTCGACGACGGCACGCCCCCGGGTCAGCAGGCGCTGCTCCCCGATCGGGTTGCCGAAGTGCGCGGCGACGGAGTCGGCCGCGACGAAGCCGTCACGCGCGGCGAACACCGACATCAGTCGACCTTCGCGAGCTGCCCCGAGGCGTGCGAGGTGAGTTCGCGACCGAGCGCGGCGATGTCCCACGCCCAGAAGAGCTTGCCCTCGACCAGCCCGTACAGGCGGGTCGCGGCGGAGTAGTCCTTCGCGTTCGGCGAGCGCAGTACGGCGTCGGTCGACAGGTCGATCCGGCCCTTCAGCACACGGCCGACGTAGAGCTCGTTGACGCCCGTCGGGTGGATGATCGCGGCCTCGACGTCGAAGCCGTCGGTCGTGTTGCGGAGCGCCTCGACGCTCTCGACCGTGCTGAAGGGCGTTGGCCCGTCGCCCAGGAGCATCGCGGGGCCGCGGTCGCCCGGCTCGGTCGGACGGTCGATCCGCCAGTAGCCCATCTCGGCGGCGAGCGGGGTGTGGTCGTCGTCGAGCAGCCACGTGGTCGACGAGTAGTTCAGGTACGGCAGACCGTCGTGGCTGAAGCTGACGCGCTGGCCGAACTCGTAGTTCCGGACCTCGTCGTCGTCACCGACCGGGTACTCCACGACGCCGGTGCCCTCCCACACGCCGACCAGCCACGACAGCGGGACCAGTTCGGGGGCGAGGCCCTCGGGCAGCTCGATCAACGCTGGCCCTTGAACAGCTTCACGACGACGACCACCGAGATGAACGCGATCGCGAGCGACGCCAGGCCGAGGAGGCCGACGTAGAAGAGCTCGAGCGCAAGCAGCGAATCCATGCTCGGAGTCTACGCGGCTCGGCTCAACGCGCCAGGAGCACCACCGCGGTGACGAGGACCACGACGAACGCCCCGGACGACGCGATGCTGATCCGTTCGACCAGACCGTCCTTCGTGGCGGTGATGAGCTGCAGCACGAAGCTGACCATCACGCAGGCGACGAAGACGAGCAGCAGCCAGGCGAAGGCGTCGCGCTCGGCCACGGTCAGCACGAGCACGGCCCCGACGACCGCCAGCACCCAGACCGGCAGGACGGACGTCAGCCGCAGGCGACGCTGGTCGGTGGGGTGCACGGGCTCGGTCACGCGCTCCATCATGGCAGGGACGTGCGGAACGCACGCACCGTGCCGTTCCGAACGCACGCACCGTGCGGTGCGGTGGTCGCGCCGTGCGGTGCGGGATGACGCGCAATCCGTCCGGCCGGATGAGTCCTTCCCGAGCATCACTAGGATGTCTCCACGACGTCATCCACCTCCGGAGGTCCTGTGGCACAGCTCCTGGTACTCACCTCGACCGCGCCCGGAGACGTCCTGCCGAGCCTGGGCCTCCTGAGCCACCGGATCCGCCACGTGCCGGCCGAGGCCGCACAGCTGGTCAACGCCCCGCAGAGCGACCTGATGTTCGTGGACGCGCGCACCGACCTGGTCAGCGCGAAGGCCCTGTGCAAGATCCTCGCCTCGTCGGGGTCGACCACGCCGATCGTGCTCGTCGTCACCGAGGGCGGGCTGACCGCGGTGAACAGCGACTGGAACGTCGACGACGTCGTGCTCGAGAGCGCGGGCCCGGCCGAGATCGACGCCCGCATCCGGCTGTCGGCCGGTCGTGCGGCGAAGGGCCAGACGAGCTCGAAGATCCAGGCGTCCGGTGTCGTCATCGACGAGGCCAGCTACTCCGCCAAGGTGCGCGGCCGGCCGCTCGACCTGACGTTCAAGGAGTTCGAGCTCCTGCGCTTCTTCGCCACCCACCCGTCACGCGTCTTCACCCGCGAGCAGCTGCTCAGCGAGGTCTGGGGCTACGACTACTTCGGTGGCACCCGCACGGTCGACGTGCACGTCCGACGACTGCGCGCCAAGCTCGGCGACCTCGAGTCGCTCATCGGCACCGTCCGCAACGTCGGGTACCGCTTCAACGTCTACGACGACGAGGCCGAGCGCCTGATGGGGCAGTAGTGCTGCCCGACCTCGGCAGCTTCGTCGCCCCCGGCGAGGCTCCCCCGTTCTCCGACCAGACCCTGGTCGACGTCCGCGCGGGGCGCGCGACCGTCCTGACGGTCGACCACGGGGTCGCCGTGGTCCGTGACGGCGAGCTGGAACTCGTCGTCGCCCAGGAGGCCCGTGGCCAGGGCATCGGCACGGCCCTGGTGACGCAGGCACTCGCGCTGGGCGGCGGGGCCGCTCCGCGGCTCGCGTGGGCGCACGGGGACCACCCGGCAGCGCGAGCGCTGGCCGACCGGTTCGGCTGGCGCGCGGTCCGCACGCTGCTGCAGCTCCGGGCGCCCGTCGCCGACTCCGATGTGGACGTCGCCGCCGACGCTGATGCCGACGTCGCGCTGCCCGACAGCTACTCGCTGTCGGCGTTCCGCCCCGGCACCGACGACGAGACCGACTGGCTCGCGCTGAACGCCGCCGCCTTCGCCCACCACCCCGAGCAGGGTCGGATGACGCTCGACGACCTGCACGCCCGCGAATCCGACGACTGGTTCGCAGGCGAGGACCTGCTGCTGCTCCGCGATGCCTCCGGGCAGCTCGCCGGCTCGTGCTGGCTCAAGGTCGAGGACGGCATCGGCGAGTTCTACGCCGTCGCCGTCCGGCCCGACCTGCAGGGGCAGCGGCTCGGCGGCGTGCTCATGCGTGCGGGCACCGCTCGGCTGCGCGGCCGCGGCCTGACCGCCGCCGCACTGTACGTCGAGGGGGACAACGAGCCGGCGCTGGCGCTGTACCGGCGCTCGGGGTTCACGCAGCACGCGATCGACGTGCAGTACGCGGCGCCGGAGCAACCCTCAGGTCACTGATACGCTGCGCCCATGATCCAGGGGGACCAGGGCGGATCGCCCATCGAACGACGACGTCCGGACACACGCTCGGGGGCAGGGCGGTGAACTTCAACCCGTCGCCGGTGTTCCTCGCGATGGCCGCGATGGTCGCCATCCCCGCCGTCGTCACCGCACTCGTCCGCCAGAGCGACCGGAAGCGACCCCCGTCGACGGTCGTCGGGGACGAGGCGTACGGCGTGCTCTTCACCGTCCGCGCTCGCCGGTGGAACTACCTGCTGCTCCGGATCATCGGGATCGTCTTCATCGTGGTCGGCGGGTTCTTCCTGCTGGCCGCACTCGCCCTGCTCGACGACCCCGAGGCGATCGGGATGCTCCTCGGCGGTCTCGGCATCGGGCTGTTCGGGCTGCTGTTCGTCTACCTGGGCGTCGGGCAGAAGCGGCGCCGGGTCGAGGCGTACGACTCGCAGCTGGTCGTCACGCCGATGTTCCGTGCCGCCCGGACCGTCGACCCCGCTGCCATCAAGCACATCCGGCCCACGACGAACCGCTTCGGCGGCCTGGACGTCAAGGTGCACGGCCAGCGCGGGGTGATCAGTGTCCTGTCCATCGATGCCGCCTACCCCGAGTTCTGCGCGTGGCTCGAGCAGCGGGCGCCGGCGCAGTGGGGCGCGTTCGTGCAGGTCTTCGCGCGCTGAGCGCAGCACCTCGGTCCGTCGCGGCCGTTCCTGCACAACCGAACGGTTCACCGCCGGTTTCCACAGCGTCCACCGAGGCCCCTCCGGTGGCAGGGGCCGGGTGGCAGGATGTGGGGATGGACACCGAACCGCAGCTCGACGGCGAATCCGTCGCACCCGACCTCGACGACTTCGACGAGGTCGTCGAGATCGAGCACGAGTCGCTGCCGACGGACCGCTACTTCGACCGCGAGCTGAGTTGGCTGCGGTTCAACCAGCGCGTGCTCGAGCTGGGCGAAGACCGCACGCAGCCCCTGCTGGAGCGGGCGAACTTCCTGGCGATCTTCGCGTCCAACCTCGACGAGTTCTTCATGGTCCGCGTCGCCGGCCTGAAGCGCCGCATCGACACCGGCATCGCCGTCCCGACCAACGTCGGCCGTGCTCCCAGCGACGTCCTGCGGGACATCGCGAAGAAGGCCCACGAGCTGCAGGACCGTCACGCCCAGGCCTTCATCGGGTCGCTCAAGCCCGACCTCGACGCCGCGGGCATCCACATCGAGCACTGGTCCGACCTCGACGAAGCCGACCGGCAGCGGATGCGGGAGTACTTCAACGAGCAGATCTTCCCGGTGCTCATGCCCCTGGCCGTCGACCCGGCGCACCCGTTCCCCTACATCTCCGGGCTCTCGCTCAACCTGGCGGTGCGGGTCCGCAACCCGAAGTCGCAGCGCCAGGAGTTCGCGCGTCTCAAGGTGCCGCAGAACTTCTCGCGCTTCATCAAGCTCCCCGACGACAACTCCGGCCGGATGCGCTTCATCCCGCTCGAAGACCTCATCGCGAACCACCTCGACGACCTGTTCCCGGGGATGGAGGTCCTCGAGCACCACGTGTTCCGGGTCACCCGCAACGAGGACGTCGAGATCGAGGAGGACGAGGCCGAGAACCTCATCCAGGCCCTCGAGCGCGAGCTCCTGCGCCGCCGGTTCGGTCCGCCGATCCGCCTCGAGATCACCGAGGACATGGACCCGGTGACCCTCGACCTGCTCGTGCGTGAGCTCGACATCACCGAGGAAGAGGTCTTCCGGCTGCCGTCGCCGCTCGACCTCGGCGGATTGTTCGAGATCTCCAAGATCAACCGTCCGGACCTGCACTACCCGAAGCACGTGCCGACCACCCCGGTGCAGTTCCAGCCGGGTGAGCCGAACACGAAGCCGGACCTGTTCCGCGCGATCAAGGCGAACGACGTCCTGGTCCACCACCCCTACGAGTCCTTCGCCACGAGCGTGCAGGCGTTCCTCGAGCAGGCCGCGGCCGATCCGAACGTCCTGGCGATCAAGCAGACCCTGTACCGCACCTCCGGCGACAGCCCCATCGTCGAAGCGCTCATCGACGCCGCGGCCGCGGGCAAGCAGGTCCTCGCCCTGGTCGAGATCAAGGCCCGCTTCGACGAGCAGAACAACATCACCTGGGCCCGGAAGCTCGAGAAGGCCGGCGTGCACGTCGTCTACGGCTTGGTCGGGCTGAAGACGCACTCGAAGCTCGTGCTCGTCATCCGGCAAGAGGGCGGGACGCTCAAGCACTACAGCCACATCGGCACGGGCAACTACAACCCGAAGACCTCGCGCATCTACGAGGACATGGGGCTCTTCACCTCGGACGACACGGTGGGCAAGGACCTCACCCGCCTGTTCAACGAGCTGTCCGGCTACGCCATCGAGAAGAAGTTCAAGCGCCTGCTCGTGGCACCGCTGCACCTGCGGAAGGGCCTGCTCAAGCGCATCCAGACCGAGGCTGCCAACGCCCGGGCCGGCAAGCCCTCGGGCATCCGGATCAAGGTCAACTCGATGGTCGACGAGCAGATCATCGACGCGCTGTACCTGGCGAGCCAGGCCGGGGTGCCGATCGACGTGTGGGTGCGCGGCATCTGCTCGCTCAAGCCGGGCATGGAAGGCGTCAGCGACACCATCCGCGTGCGGAGCATCGTCGGGCGCTACCTCGAGCACTCCCGTGCGTTCGCGTTCCACAACGACGGCGACCCCGCGGTGTTCATCGGCAGCGCCGACATGATGCACCGCAACCTCGACCGACGCGTCGAGGCGCTCGTGCGACTGGTCGCCCCGGACCACATCAACGAGGTCCAGGAGATGTTCGACCTGGCGATGGCCGACACCGCCAGCTCGTGGCACCTGGAGTCCGACGGCGAGTGGACACGGCACTCCACGGACGATGCGGGCCGTCCGCTCGAGGACGTGCAGAATGTGACCATGCGGAAGATCTCGGCCCGGAAGCGCTCGACTCGGTGAGCGGCGGTCCCTCGGGCCCCGTCGTCGCTGCGGGTGCGGTCGTCTGGCGCGAACAGGACGGCACGCCCCTCGTGCTGCTCATCCACCGCGACCACCACAAGGACGTCTCCCTGCCCAAGGGCAAGGTGGACCCGGGCGAGGCCGTCCCGACGACCGCCGTGCGCGAGATCGACGAGGAGACCGGGTACCGCGTCCACCTCGGCGCACCGCTCGGCACCGCCGAGTACGTGCTGCCGAACGGTCGCGACAAGGTCGTGCACTACTGGGCGGCCCGCGTCTCGGCCAAGGAGTACGCCCGCGCCGGCGCCTTCGTGCCGAACCACGAGGTCGCCGCGCTCGAGTGGGTCACGATCGACGACGCCCGCAACCGCCTGACGTACGAGCGGGACGTCGCGATCCTCGACCGGTTCGCCGAACGCGCCGCCGCCGGACAGCACCGCACGTTCGCCCTGATCACCCTGCGCCACGCGAAGACGGTGCCCGGCTCGGACTGGGACGGCCCCGACGCCACCCGTCCGCTGCTGCCCGTCGGCCGTTCGCAGGCGAAGGCCGCCGCGGCACCGGTCGCGGCGTTCGGCCCGAAGAAGATCGTGAGCAGCACGGCGGCGCGGTGCCTCGCGACCGTCGAACCGCTGTCCGCCGCGACGAAGCTCGGGGTCTCGAGCACCGCCGACATCAGCCAGGACGCCCACGACCGCGGCGCCGCCGACGTCAAGGGCGTCGTCCGGCGCCGGCTCGACAAGGGCAAGACCGCTGTGTTGTGCTCGCACGGTCCGGTGCTGCCCGACATCATCGCCCGGATCGCCACCGCGACCGCCGACGACTCCGGCCGCTTCGACCTGCGCCGCGCCGCGATGCTGTCCGTCGGGGACTTCTCCGTCATGCACATCGCCGGGGACACCCTCGTCGCGGTCGAGACGCACCGCAACACGATCCCGGCGTAGCCGGCCACCGCCAGACCGCAACGCCGGCCAACCACAGCGCCGCCGCACCGCAGTGCCGCCGCACCGCAGCGCCGCCGCACCGCAGCGCCACCGGACCGCAGCGCCACCGGGCCGCAGCGCAGACGCCCGGTACCCGGCCACACGACGGGGCCGCGCCGCGCCCGGGAACCCGATCCGGGCCTCCCGACCGCTCGTCCGCGATCATGCATGCGCATCTTCCGAACGAGCGCACAGTGCCCCCGATCCTGCTCCCTGCGCGGGAGCGGCGCACGCCGCCCCGACGTGGACAACCCCTCGTTCACCTCCCGTTCACCAGCGGGGGTGATTGCGGTCACCTCGCGTCCCTACAGTCGCTCCCGGGTCGGCACCGGCCCAGGGACCGCAGTGGTCCCACTGCATTCCATTCCCGAAGGGACCCCTGTGAACATCAAGCGAATCGGTTCGATCGCAGCAATCGCGATCGCCGGCGCAGTCGTGCTCTCCTCGTGCGCGGCGAACGAGGACGCGGGCAGCACCGAGTCCTCCTCCACCAGCGGCAGCGACTACTCGAAGCTCTCCGGCACCCTGACCGGCTCCGGCTCGTCGGCACAGCAGACCGCGCAGGCCACCTGGGCCGCCGGTTTCCAGAACGAGGCCTCGGGCGTCACCGTGAACTACACCCCGGACGGCTCGGGCGCTGGTCGCGAGAACTTCATGTCGGGTGCCGCGGACTTCGCCGGCTCGGACGCCGCGCTGAAGGACGAGGAGCTCTCGGGCAAGTTCGAGTCCTGCAAGGCGGACACCAAGGGCATCGACATCCCCGTCTACATCTCCCCGATCGCCATCGCGTACAAGGTCGACGGCGTCAGCGACCTGACCCTCGACGCGAAGACCATCGCGGGCATCTTCTCGGGCAAGATCACCAAGTGGGACGACTCCGAGATCGCCGACCTGAACAAGGACGCGAAGCTGCCGGACGCCGACATCACGGTCGTCCACCGCTCCGACGACTCGGGCACCACGCAGAACTTCTCGGAGTACGTCTCCGCGAACGCCTCGGACGTCTGGACCGAAGAGCCCAGCCAGACCTTCCCGTACTCGGTCGGGGACAGCGCGAAGGGCACCTCCGGTGTCGCCTCCGCGATGGGCAACGCCACCAACGCCATCACCTACATCGACGACTCCGGTGCGGGTGACCTCGACCGCGCGAAGCTGATGGTCGGCGACAAGGCGACCGAGATCTCGGCCGACGGCGCCGCGCAGGTCGTCGCCGACTCGAAGATCGCGACCGGCCGTGAGGACAACGACCTCGCGATCGACATCGACCGCAAGGACACCGCTGACGGTGCCTGGCCGCTGGTCCTCGTCTCCTACGCCATCGCGTGCCAGGAGTACAAGGACGCCGACAAGGCCGAGCTCGTGAAGGGCTACCTCGACTACGTCGTCTCGAGCGCCGCTCAGGACGCCGCTGCCAAGGAGGCCAAGTCGGCCGCCCTCTCCTCCGACCTCGCGTCGAAGGCCAAGGACGCGGTCGCTTCCATCAAGTAAGGCCCCTTGAGCGCCCGGACGCCGGTCCCACCCACTCGACCGGCGTCCGGGCACTCAGCCGTCCAGGACCTCACCCGGACGCGAACCCGTCCAGGACCCACCCGGACGCGCACCCGTCCAGGACCCACCCGGACGCGCACCCGTCCGGGCCCACGGCCCGGACACCGCACCACCACCCCAGAACCCGTCGCCTCCCCCGGCGTTCCTCCGACAGGAGTACCCCATGACGACCGCACCGGCCCAGCCAGGGGCCACCGTCACCCCGACCAAGCCGAAGCCCGTCGTCCGTGTCGGCGACCGCGTCTTCTCCGCCGCCTCGGTCATCGCCGGCGGCCTCATCCTCTTCGTGCTCGTGCTCGTCGCAGCGTTCCTCGTCTGGCAGAGCATCCCGGCCTTCTCCGCCAAGGTCGGCGAGCTGCCGGGCAAGGCCACGAACTTCTGGGACTTCGTCGGCCCCCTGGTCTTCGGCACCGTCTGGTCCGCGCTCATCGCGCTCGTGATCGCCGTGCCGCTGTCCCTCGGGATCGCCCTCTTCATCTCGCACTTCGCGCCGCGTCGACTCGCGCCGGTCCTCGGCTACGTCATCGACCTGCTGGCCGCGGTGCCGTCGGTCGTCTACGGCCTCTGGGGCATCGCCGTGCTGGCGCCCCTGGTGAAGCCGTTCTACGTGTTCCTGAACGAGTACATCGGCTGGTTCCCGCTGTTCTCCGGCCAGGTGTCCGGCACCGGTCGTACGATCCTGACCGCGTCGATCGTCCTCGCCGTCATGGCGATCCCGATCATGACCGCGGTCATGCGTGAGATCTTCCTGCAGGCCCCGACCCTCAACGAGGAAGCGGCCCTGGCCCTCGGCGCGACCCGCTGGGAGATGATCCGCCTGTCGGTCCTGCCGTTCGCGAAGTCCGGCATCGTCTCCGCGATCATGCTCGGCCTCGGTCGTGCACTCGGCGAGACGATGGCGATCGCACTGGTGCTGTCGGTCTCGACGAACGTCACGTTCCAGATGCTGACGTCGCAGAACCCCTCGACGATCGCGGCGAACATCGCCCTGCAGTTCGCCGAGGCATCCGGTACGGCCCTGAACGCGCTCATCGCGTCGGGTCTGATCCTCTTCGTCATCACCCTGGTCATCAACATGCTCGCGCGGTACATCGTCCGCAGCCGAGTCAGCTGAGAGGTCGCACCCGATGTCCCTCGCGCTCCGTCAGACCGGCACCGCCGGCAACGTCTACGCCAACGGCAAGCTGCACGCCTCCGTCCCGTGGCTGCTCCTCGTCGGCAGCTGGGTCGCCCTCGTCCTGGTCTTCGCGCTGCTCAACGCGGGTGGCGCCGTCAAGGACTTCAACGTCGTCGCCGCGATCTTCCTCGGCACGGTCCTGTTCGACGTCCTCATCGTCGTCATCTCGCGCATCGTCGAGGGTGGCCGCAAGGCGGTCGACCGCCTGGTCACCTCCCTCGTGATCACGGCGTTCGTCATCGCGGTCCTGCCGCTGGTGTCGCTGCTCTGGACGGTCATCGCCAAGGGCATCGCCCGCTTCGACGCCAACTTCTTCTCGTACTCGATGCGCGGGGTCATCTCCGAGGGCGGCGGCGCGGTCCACGCCCTGATCGGCACGCTCGAGATCACGCTGTTCGCGGCGCTCATCTCGGTGCCGATCGGCCTGCTCACCTCGATCTACCTCGTCGAGTACGGTCGCGGCGCACTGGCGAAGGGCATCACGTTCTTCGTCGACGTCATGACGGGCATCCCGTCGATCGTCGCCGGTCTGTTCGCCTACGCGCTCTTCGCGCTGTTCCTCGGCCCGGGTGCCCGCTTCGGCCTGGTCGGCTCCGTCGCCCTGTCGGTGCTGATGATCCCGATCGTCGTGCGCTCCACCGAAGAGGTGCTGAAGATCGTCCCGATGGAACTCCGCGAGGCCTCGTACGCCCTCGGGGTGCCGAAGTACCTCACGATCCTCAAGGTCGTGCTCCCCACCAGCCTCGCCGGCATCACCACCGGCGTCATGCTCTCGATCGCCCGCGTCATCGGTGAGACCGCCCCGCTGCTCGTCACGGCCGGCTTCACCGCGAGCATGAACTACAACCTGTTCCGTGACCCGATGATGACCCTGCCGGTGTACGCGTACACGCAGTACTCGCAGCAGGGCGCCAACCCGGTGCCGTTCGTCGACCGGGCCTGGACCGCGGCCCTCGTGCTCATCCTGATCGTGATGCTGCTCAACCTGCTCGCCCGGTTCATCACCCGTCTCTTCGCCCCCAAGCTCAGCCGCTGACCCTCCGCCCCCGCGGAACCAGCGACACCACCCACCCAGAAGGATCAACGTGTCCAAGCGCATCGAGGTCGACGGCCTCAACGTCTACTACTCGAAGTTCAAGGCGGTCGAGGGTGTCGACATCACCATCGAGCCCCGCACCGTCACGGCCTTCATCGGCCCGTCGGGCTGCGGCAAGTCCACCTTCCTCCGCACCCTGAACCGCATGCACGAGGTCATCCCCGGCGCATGGGTCGAGGGCTCGGTCAAGATCGACGGCGACGACCTGTACGGCGCCGGCGTCGACCCCGTGCTCGTCCGTCGTCAGGTCGGCATGGTCTTCCAGCGTCCGAACCCGTTCCCCACGATGTCGATCCGCGACAACGTGCTGGCGGGCGTGAAGCTCAACAACAAGCGCGTCTCCCGCTCCGAGGCCGACGACATCGTCGAGCGCTCGCTGCAGGGTGCGAACCTGTGGAACGAGGTCAAAGACCGCCTCGACAAGCCCGGCATGGGTCTGTCCGGTGGGCAGCAGCAGCGTCTCTGCATCGCCCGCGCGATCGCGGTCGAGCCGGACGTGCTCCTGATGGACGAGCCCTGCTCGGCCCTCGACCCGATCTCGACCCTCGCCATCGAGGACCTGATCGAGGAGCTCAAGAAGGAGTTCACGATCGTGATCGTGACCCACAACATGCAGCAGGCGTCGCGCGTCAGCGACAAGACGGCGTTCTTCAACATCGCCGGCACCGGTGCACCCGGCAAGCTCATCGAGTTCGACGACACCGCGACGATGTTCTCGAACCCGTCCGTGCAGGCCACCGAGGACTACGTCTCGGGCCGCTTCGGTTGATCGGCATCCGTCCGTCGCACTGACGGACGGCCTGGAGGCCCGGTGCACGTCCGCCACGGACGCGCACCGGGCCTTCGTGGTTGCGCCGGGTGCGACGGCGACCCGCGGGACGTGCGCATGTTCCGACGATCCACGCGTCGATCGACTCGTGGTTCGTCGCTCGATGCGCACGCAGACGTTGCGTGCGCATGTTCCGACAGTCCGCGCGTCGATCGACTCGTGGAACGACGAAAGGTGCCCGCGCATCGACTGCACGGGCACCTTCCGGAATGCGTCAGGCCGTGGTGGTGGGGACCGCCATGATCGGCGAGGTGGTCGGCTGCTCGGAACCGCCCTCGGGCTCGACCGTCATGCCGATCGTCGCGCCCTCGGACATCGCGCCCTTGAGCACGGCGGAGTGCACACCGTCAGCAGCACCGTCGACCAGGCCGGCCGACTTGATGGTGCCGCCCTGCTCCTCGGAGCCGATGTACCAGAGCTCGTACGTCTTGCCCTTCGGCGCCTGCTCGACACCGTCGAGGATCACCGCGGACTTGCCGAGGTCGTTCGACCACACGACCGTCGCCGAACCGCCGCCCGCGACCTTGGTCGTCGTGCGCTGGAAGTCCGAGGCGGCGTAGATGCGGTCGAGGCCGCTCGAGGCCTGCGTGGTGCCGGTGCCGGAGCCGTTCGGGTCGAAGATCGACCCGACGCCGAGTCCGCCGAAGAAGACCGCGGCGACGGCAGCTGCAGCCGTCAGCATGACCGCCGGACGCTGGAACCAGCGGCGGCGGGCCTCGGACGATGCCCGGCCACCGGCGGTGGGGCCGTCGGCGATCGAGGCGACGTGCCTGGCGGGCTCGGGACGGGCCTCCTGGACGGAGGTGGTCTCGGCGACCGGGGTCTGGTCGACCGTCGTGTCGGCGAGGGGCGCAGCCTGGGGGGTCGTCGCGATCCGGGCCAGCAGCGACGCCTTGAGCGACGCGGGGGGCTCGATCGGTGCGACGGCGTAGGCGAGCTGCAGCGCGGTCTCGCGCAGCGAGTCGTTCTCGGCCTGCAGCTCGGGGGACGTCCGGAGGGCGTCCTCGAGGAGCGCGCGCTCGTCGTCGGACAGCGCGTCGAGTGCGTGGGAACCCGTCATCAGTGCGGGGTCGTCGTGGCGTTCGGTCATGAGGTCACCCCCATCTCGTCTCGGAGTCGGATCATCCCGTCACGGAGACGGGTCTTGACGGTGCCGATGGGGACACCGAGGTGTTCGGCCATCTCGCTGTGCGAGTAGCCGCCGTAGTACGCGAGTTGCACGGCCTGCCGCTGGAACTCGGTGAGCTTCGCCAGCGCTCGGCCGACGCGCTCGTGCTCGATGCGGATCTCGACGGACTCGGAGACCTGGTCGAAACCGGCCTCGAGGTCGCGGATGCCGATCTTGGTGTCGCGGTCGTGCGACGACTGCGAGGCACGGACCCGGTCGACCGCTCGGCGGTGGGCCATGGTGAGGACCCAGCTGGCGGCCGTCCCACGCTTCCGGTCGAAGCGGGTGGCCTGCTGCCAGACCTCCAGGAAGACCTCCTGCGTGACCTCTTCCGACTGCGCGCGGTCCCGGAGGAGGCGCGTGATCAGACCGAGGACCCGACCGGAGAGTGCGTCGTAGAGGTCCGCGAAGGCGGCTTGGTCACCGGCGGCGACCCGGGCGAGGAGGTCGTCCGGCGATGCCTGAGCTGGCTCTGACGAGCTCCAGCGTTCGGTGTCGCTATCCACGAGGGCAAGCATTGCAGGTTTCCCTCCTCTCGGTTGCTTTCGTTGACCAGGCGGGTAGCACGAAGCCCCCGCATGGGCGGTCGAGACGAGGGGCCGGCGTGACCCACAGGGAATTGACCGGCGGTGCCGGTCCGGGTCACACCGGGCCTCTCGCTTCGTGACGGGCATTCCGTCCGTCACGCAGATGATTCGGTGCGGTCCCCGCTGTGGATTGGATGGGGGTCGGGATTTCTCGGCGGGATGGGCGCGGCGGGCCTGCACAGGGGTGCGCGCGGGCACGCCCGGGGCCGGTTCTGTCCACCATGAGTGAACAGGGTCGAGTGATCAGCCGACGTCTCGTAGACTTGGTCTCGCCGGGCCGCAGCAAGCCCCGGGCTCCAAAATTCGCCGCTTCGAGCGGCCTCGCGCCGAGAGGCGCTTCTGCGGCCCGGTCTTTTCATGCCCGGACGCGGTCGCGTCCGGGTTCTCTGCTGCGCGGCCCTTGGCCTGGCGCGTCATCGCGCTGCTGCGCGGCCCTGGCCTGGAGGCCCGGTGCGGGTCCGCCCCGCCGCTCGCTCAGTCCAGGCTGTCGCGGCGCCAGAGCGCCGCAGCCTCGGTCAGGTCGGCCGCCAGCTCCGTCAGGCGGAGCGCCCGCATCGTGAGTTCGCTCGCGCGCTCGGATGCCACCAGGTCGGACTCGTCCGCCACGGCGGTCGCGCCGGCGGCGGTCAGTCGGCAGAACGACGCCCCGCGGTCGAGCGCCACCGCGAGGTCGCCCGTGTACAGCCCGTGCAGGATGCGGTCGGCGAGCGTCAGGATCTCCGCCGGCCCCGTCGGTTCCTCGGCACCCGCGACCGCCTGGTCGATCGTGCCGATCTGGGCCGTGCCCCGCTCGAACAGGTACGCGATCTCCTCCGGGTTCTGTCGGATGACGATGCGCACCAGGTACACCCGCCAGAGCGCCCCCGGCAGGGTGTGTGCCCCGACACGTGCCCACAGTTCCGCGATGGCGTCGATGCCGTGCACGTCGGTGTAGGTGACGAGCCGCTCGACCACGGCCGGGTCCGGATCCTCGCGCACCCGGTGCAGCAGGGCGTTCGCGGTCTCGTGCGCGACACGGTTCACCAGCGCCGGGTCCTCACCGCCCTGGATGGCGGCGAACTCGGCGTCGGTGAAGTGGACTGGACGGTGGTGATCGCGAGGCACCGCAGCAGTGTAGGCGCGGCCGGTGACACGCCCGCGTTCCGTTCGCCCAGAACGCAACCGCTGCGCCACGCGTACCGTGTTGCGGCAGGGAGGCGCTCCTCCCTGCACGTGAAGGAGAGGATCTTCCATGAACGCCCTGCTCATCATCCTGGCTGTGATCGCAGTCATCCTGCTGTTCGTCGGCGGTTTCGCTGCGAGCCTCAAGTTCCTGCTCTACGTCGGCATCGTGCTGCTGATCATCGCGGTCATCGCGTGGCTGCTGCGGACGCTCACCGGACGCCGGGGCTGACCCGGTCGGACGGTTCCGTCTCGGAGGCCCTCACCCGCTAGCCTTGCGGGTGAGGGCCTCTAGCTCAGTTGGTAGAGCACCGGACTTTTAATCCGAGGGTCGTGGGTTCGAGCCCCACGGGGCCCACCCACTAGCTCCTGTCTAGAATGTCCTCGATGGGCCGACGATCGCAGCGCGAACGGCCGGGCACCCCCACCGGCCCGGCGACGATGCGCCGACGCCGCCGGAAGCTGGTGCCGGCACTCGCCCTCGGCGCGATGGCACTCGGGGTCTCCGGACTCCTGCTGATCCTGCCGAGCGTCTCGAGTGCCTGCCAGCCGGTGTCCTCGTCGACCTCGGCCTCGGCCGTCGCTGCCCCCGGCGTCTCGGCCGACCGCGTCGCCGCGGCGATCGAACCCGGGTCACGCGTCCTGATCGTGGGTGACTCGTACACCTCGGGTCGGGGCTCGGCCAGCGGACTCCGCGGCTGGGCACAGGACCTCAGCGAGGACCGTGGGTGGACGGCCAAGATCGACGGGTACCCGGGCACGGGCTACGTCGACACCGGTCGGACCGGTTCGTCGCACTACACGTACGGGCCACGCCTCGAGCGGCACGCCTCGTTCGACCCCCAGCTCGTGATCGTGCAGGGAAGCCAGAACGACTGGCTCGTCGACTCGGACACCCTCCGCGCCACGGTGGAGCGGACTCTCCGCACGGCGCAGCAGACCTGGCCGGATGCCGTCGTCGTCGCGCTCGGCCCGTCAGCACCGCTCCCGTGGGCGAACTCGACCGTCGGGGTCGCCGCGTCGGTCTCCGCGGGTGCCGCCGCCGCCGGTGTCCCCTACGTTGACGCCCTCGCCGGCAGGTGGTTCACGTCGAGCAACAGTCCGGGGTACTCCGCCGTCGACGGCGGCCACCCGAACGACGCCGGCTACCAGTACCTGGCGGACCGCGTCGGCGAGTCCCTCGACGCCCTCGGCGCACCCGTCGGCAGCGCCCGCTGCGTCTGAGCGGCGCCGTCTGCTCCTGAACGGGGTACAACCCGTCCCCAGCGGGCTCATGGGAGATCCCCTGCCCACCACAGCCCGCCCTCAGCGGATTGTTGGGCTGCCGCCGATAGTGTCGTTCCCGGATCCGATCACCGGATCCTGCAGCACAGCACCACCACGAACGAACGGGGTACACCGTGATCGAGCCCATCGAAGCCACGCAGACCAGCACCACCGGTGACGCGCGCCGCATCGTCGAGCTCGCAGCAGCGACCAACACGACGATGAGCAACGAGCTCCTGCTCGACACGCTCCGCCGCAACGCCCAGGTCACGACCCGCCACATCCGCAAGGACTTCATCGAGGTCGCGACGGCCACCGCCGTGCTCGGCTACGTCTGCCGGCAGCGCAAGGACTTCATCGCGCTCCGTGGCGACGACCCGGCGTGGGCGCACGAGGTCGGCCGGTACGCGACCGAGTCCCTCGCGGTCGAGGCACTCCGGATGCGCCGCGGCTGACGCCCGGCGTCCGACACGAACACAGAAGGCCCCGCCGGACACCCGGCGGGGCCTTCTTCGTGTCAGCGGTGGTGCCGACCGGACTCCTCAGGACCAGACGCGGCGGATCCCCCACGAACCGGTCCAGGTCTCGTCCGGCTCGAGCCAGCGCAGGCCCTCGCCCGAGTTCAGGGCATTGGCGGGCGCTGTCATCGGTTCGACCGCGACGGCCAGGCCCTTCCCGTCGCCACGCGGGTACTCGCGCGACGTGAACACCTGCACGTAGGGGAACGAGGCGTCCTGCCAGAGCTCCACACCGTCGCCCTCGGGCCCGTGCATCGTCGTCCGGCGGATCCCCTCGGCGTCGGGGGTGACGTCCTTGTACGCGGTGTCGAGGTCCGAGTCCCCGGCACGTCGCCCCTGGCGCAGGTCGTACGGCGTGCCCTCGACCGGCACCGAACCGTTCGGGACCTTCTGCGCGTCGACGGTGAAGGCGGTCGCGGCGTCGAGCGTGACGACCAGGTCGTCGGCGGGGGTGTCACCCGCACGCAGGTACGGGTGGGCGCCGACGGCGAAGGGTGCGCGGACGCCCGAGCGGTTCGTGACCTCGTGCGTGACGCGGATGCCGTCGTCGACGAGTTCGTGCAGCACGCGCGTCTCGAGGGTGAAGGGCCACCCGTGCTGCGGGTGGATCGTCGCTTCCTGTTGGATCGACGTCCCGGTCTGCGAGACCACCCGGTACGGGGCGAACCGGAGCAGTCCGTGCGACGCGTTGCCGTACTTCGGCTCCGAGACGTCGAGCTGCTGCCGCTTGCCGTCGAGCTCCCACACACCACCGGCGACGCGGTTCGGCCAGGGCGCCAGGACGATGCCGTTCGCCCCCGGCGGCTGCTCGGTCACGGGGAACGGCTCGGTGATGTCGAAGCCGGCGACGCGGAGTTCGCGGATGCCCGCGGCGACCTCGGTGACCACGGCTTCGACGACCCCGTCGGGTCCGGCGTGGTGGAGGCGGTACTGGCCACCCGTGGGTGCTGCGGTCATGGGGTGTTCTTCCTTCCGGCTGGTTCGGTGTGCTGCTCGCCGTCGGCGACGATCACCTGGGCCCCGGCCGCCCGGATCGTGGCGACCGCGGCGGCGTCGGCCTCGGCGGTGACGACGACGTCGATGGTCTCGAGCGCGCGGACGACCCCGATGTGGGCCCGGCCGAACTTCGACCCGTCCGCGACCACGACCGTACGCCGGGCCGTCGCCGCGAGCATCCGCTTGGCCTCGGTCTCGGGCAGGTTCACGTTCGTCAGGCCGTGGTCGACGTCGAGTCCGGTCCCGCCGAGGAACACGAGGTCCGCGGCGATCATCGGCAGGACCGCCCCGTTGAAGGGGGCGACGAGCGAGTGCTGCAGGGGCCGGAGGGTGCCGCCGGTGACGATCACGGTGAAGCGCGGAACAGCTCGCTCGAGCGCGAGCGCCGTGGTGAGGGAGTTCGTGACGACCGTGACGCCGGTGAGCTCGGTGCGCGCCACGAGGGCTTCGGCGACGGCGGCCGGCGTGGTGCCGACGTCGAGGACGACGCACTCCCCCGGGCGGACCAGCGCAGCGGCCGCACGGCCGATGGCGGCCTTGGCCACCTGGTGCTCGACGGCGGTCTCCTCGAAGGGGCGCTCGGTGGACCCGGCCCCGAGGCGGACCGCGCCTCCGTGCACCCGCCGGATCCGGGCCTCCTGGTCGAGGACGGCGAGGTCCTGGCGGACCGTCACCTCGCTGGTGCCGAGGGACGCGGCCAACGCGGCCGTCCGGACCATGCCGGGCGCGCCGTCGACGATCGCGACGATGCGGTCCTGCCGCAGGGGCGCGGGCAGCGCGCCGGCGAGGAAGGAGAGGTCGGCGTCCGTCATGTGCACAGTTTCGCTTGCTTCCGATGTCTTTCGCAACGCTTCGGATGGGCGCTAGGCTGTTCCGGTGATCACCAAGCGCGTGACGAAGCTCGCGGACGGCCGCGACCTCTTCTACTTCGACGACGCCGACTCGACGCTGCCCGCAGAACGCAGCATCGACGAGCGCGTGCTCGACCCGCGGCCCGAGACGGCGCGGATGCGGCAGGACGTCCTGACGGGCGAGTGGGTTTCGATCGCGGCGTCCCGGCAGAACCGGGTGTTCCTGCCGCCGGCCGACCAGGACCCGCTCGCGCCCCAGAGCCCGGCCAACCCGTCCGAGATCCCGAGCCGCTACGACGTCGCCGTGTTCGAGAACCGCTCGCCGTCGTTCGGCCCGCTGCTCGAAGCCGACGACGCTCCCGCGTCGCTCGAGTCCCTGAGCGACGTCGGCCTGAACCGCCAGCTCCGCTCGGTCGGCCGGTGCGAGGTCGTCTGCTTCTCGCCCGAGACCTCCGGGTCCTTCGCCTCCATCTCCGAGTCGCGTGCCCGCACCGTCGTCGAAGCCTGGGCCGACCGCACCGCCGCACTCTCCGCGATGCCGGGCATCCAGCAGGTGTTCCCCTTCGAGAACCGGGGCGAGGCGATCGGCGTCACGCTGCACCACCCGCACGGGCAGATCTACTCGTACCCGTACATCACACCGCGCACCCAGCGCCTGCTCGCGAGCATCGAACGGTTCGGTCCGGACCTGTTCGAGCAGCACCTCGCGAACGAGCGGGGTTCCGAGCGGGTCGTCCTCGCTGGCGAGCACTTCACCGCCTTCGTCCCGTTCGCCGCGCGCTGGCCCATCGAGATCCACATGCTGCCGCACCGCCACGTCCCCGACTTCGCCGGCCTGACCGACGCCGAGAAGGACGAGCTGGCCCACATGCACCTCCGGCTCACCCGCGGGCTCGACGCGCTCTACGGCGACCCGACGCCGTACATCGCCGCGTGGCACCAGGCACCGGTGCACACCGCCCGCGACACCGTGCGGCTGATGCTGCAGATCACCTCGCCGCGACGAGCGGCGGACAAGTTGAAGTTCCTGGCCGGCAGCGAAGCCGCCATGGGCGCCTGGATCGGGGACCTCGTGCCCGAGAAGGCGGCCGAGTTCATCCGACAGGGAGTCGAGCGCGCATGACGTTCCAGCAGGTCTACGGGTACGAGCCGACGGTGCGGTACTCCGCCCCGGGTCGCGTCAACCTGATCGGTGAGCACACCGACTACAACGACGGCTACGTGCTGCCCTTCGCGATCGACCGTCGCACCACCGCCTCCATCGCGCAGCGCGACGACCGGACGATCCGCGTCGCCTCCGCCTTCGACGCCACGAGCGAGCCGGTGGCGCTGTCCCTCGACGACCTGTCGCCCGAGGCCATGGACGGTTGGTCGGCCTACGTCTTCGGGATCGCCTGGGCCCTGCGCGAGCAGGCCGGAGCCGATCTGGGCGACAAGACCGGGTTCGACGTCTTCATCGAGTCCGACGTCCCGGTCGGTGCCGGCCTGTCGTCCAGTGCGGCGATCGAGTGCGGTGTCGCGCTGGCGTTCAACGACCTGTGGGAACTTGGCCTCGACCGGAAGACCCTGGCGCGCGTCGGGCAGTACTCGGAGAACCACGCAGTCGGTGCCCCCACCGGGATCATGGACCAGTCCGCCTCGCTGCTCGGCGAGCAGGACGCCGTCGTGTTCCTCGACTGCCGCACGCTCGACACCGCCGTCGTCGACCTGGCGCTCGAGGCGAACGGGCTCGAGGTCCTGGTGATCGACACACGCGTCGAGCACGCTCACGCAACCGGTGGCTACGCGGCTCGTCGGGCCTCGTGCGAGAAGGGTGCCCAGGTGCTCGGCGTCGAGGCACTGCGTGACGTCAGCGTCGAGGACCTGCCTCGTGCTCAGGAGCTCCTGGACGACGAGACCTTCCGCCGGGTCCGGCACATCGTGACCGAGGACCAGCGCGTCCTCGACACCGTCCGCACACTGCGCGAACAGGGCCCCCGGGCGATCGGTTCCCTGCTCGTCGCGTCGCACGAGTCGATGCGCGACGACTTCGAGATCTCCGTGCCGGAGCTCGACCTGGCCGTCGTGACGGCGGTCGAGCAGGGTGCCGTCGGTGCGCGCATGACCGGTGGTGGGTTCGGCGGTGCGGCGATCGCGCTGGTCGACCGGGAGTCGCGCGGTGCGATCACGGCCGCCGTCACCGCAGCCTTCGCCGACGCAGGGTTCCGCGAGCCGAACGTGTTCACGGTGCACGCCGCGCAGGGCGCTCGGCGCGACTGACGGCCCTCCGCCGCTCGACGGTTCGCGCTCAGCCGCTCGCGCGCTCGACGTTTCGCGATCAGCGACAGTTCACGCGGCCATCAGCCCGTGGACTGTCGCTCAGCGCGAAAGAACGGCAGCGCCCCGCCGCGCCCCCGCCGACTCAGCCGAGGGAGTCCGCGTACCGGACGTACTCCACCACGTTCCCGAGCATGAACGGGTGCGTCCGACCGTGCTCCACGGCCCACTCCACCCACGCGGTCTGCGCCGGCATGAGCAACCACACCAGGGCAGTGGTCCCGAGCACGGCGGCCAGGGTCAGGCCCATCACGGTGTGCTCGTCGAACCGGGCTGCACCACGGCGGGCGATCGCGACGACGAACCCGGCGACCGCGAACCCCACCGTCGCGAGCGTCCATCCGGACCAGGGCTCCGACGTGAACGTGTACTCCTGGCGGGCGTGCACGAAGGTCGTCGCCCAGGTCGACCCCGGAGCCTGGAACAGCACGCAGAGCACCACGATGACGATCAGCCACCGGGCGTCCTTGGTCAGTTGCGACGGCTCGGGCCGGGCTCGCATCACCGGCGTCGTCTGCAGACGTTCATCCCCCATGCCGCGACCGTAGCACCGGCGGAGTGCACTTCGTGAGCAGCAATGGTCGGGTGCGATGACGCCACCCGACCATTGCTGCACACCATCGGCACGCGACCAGCACGCGAGCGTCACGCGGGCGCACGCCGCGCGCGACCCGCGCCCTACGACAGCTGGCGCTCGGCGGCCTCGACGACGTTCTTCATGAGCATCGCGCGGGTCATCGGCCCGACGCCACCGGGGGTGGGCGACAGGAAGCCCGCGACCGACGCGACCGCGGGGTCGACGTCGCCGTGCAGCTTCGCCTTGCCGGTCTCCTCGTTGACCACGCGGGTGATCCCCACGTCGATGACGGCGGCACCGGGCTGGACCCAGTCCGGCTTGACGAGCCCGGCGACCCCGGCCGCGGCGACGATGATGTCGGCGCGACGGCACTCCGCGGCGACGTCGGCGGTCAGCGAGTGCGTCAGGGTCGCGGTCGCCTCGAGCCGCGTGAGCAGCAGGCCGAGCGGCCGTCCGACGGTCAGCCCCTGGCCGATGATCGTGACGTGCGCGCCACGGATCGGGATCTCGTACGCGTCGAGCATCGCGACGATGCCCCGCGGGGTGCAGGGCAGCGGTGCGTCGATCGTGCCGGCACCACCGGGCACGGCGAGCACCAGCTCGCCGAGGTTCGTCGGGTGCAGGCCGTCGGCGTCCTTCGACGGGTCCATGAGCTCGAGCATCGGCGTCGGGTCGATGCCCTGCGGCAGCGGGAGCTGCACGATGAACGCGGTGACCCGGGGGTCGTCGTTCATCTGCAGGATCGCAGCCCGGATGTCGGCAGCGGACGCCGTCTCGGGCAGGTCGATGCGGTGCGAGTCGAGCCCGATCGACGCCGAGTCGCGGTGCTTGCCCGCGACGTAGGACATCGAGCCGGGGTTCGAGCCGACCATGATCGTGCCGAGGCCCGGACGGATGCCGTGCTCGTGCAGGCGGTCGATCCGGCCCCGGAGTTCGTCGAGCGTCCGGGCGGCGAGGGCCGTGCCGTCGATGCGGACGGCACTCCCTTCACCGGCCCAGAGCTCGCGCGGGAGCGCCGCGCTGACCGAACCGCTCACGCGTAGAGCGGGAACGCGTCGGTCAGGACCTTCACGCGGGCCGAGAGCGCTGCGACGTCCGGGTTCGGCATGAGGGTCAGCGCGATGATGTCGGCCACCTCGGTGAACTCGGCGTCGCCGAAGCCGCGGGTCGCCAGCGCCGAGGTGCCGATGCGGACACCCGAGGTGACCATCGGCGGGCGCGGGTCGAACGGCACGGAGTTGCGGTTCACGGTGATGCCGACCTCGTGCAGCAGGTCTTCGGCCTGCTTGCCGTCGACCTCGGACGCGCGCAGGTCGACGAGCACCAGGTGCACGTCGGTGCCGCCGGTGAGCACGTCGATGCCCGCGGCCTTGGCGTCGTCGGCGGTCAGACGGGCGGCGAGGGCCTGGGCGCCGCGGATCGTGCGCTCCTGACGGTCCTTGAACTCCGGGGTGCCGGCGAGCAGGAACGCGGTGGCCTTCGCGGCGATCACGTGCATGAGCGGGCCGCCCTGCTGGCCCGGGAAGACCGCGGAGTTCAGCTTCTTGAACAGGGTCTCGTCGTTCGACAGGATGATGCCCGAGCGGGGGCCGCCGAGGGTCTTGTGGACCGTCGACGAGACGACGTGGGCGTGCGGGACCGGGGACGGGTGCAGCCCGGCGGCGACGAGGCCGGCGAAGTGCGCCATGTCGACCCAGAGCTTCGCACCGACCTCGTCCGCGATCTCGCGGAACTTCGCGAAGTCGAGCTGGCGCGGGTAGGCGGACCACCCGGCGATCAGGACCTTCGGCTGGTGCTCGATGGCCTTCGCGCGGATGTCGTCGTAGTCGACCTCGAACGTCTCGGGGTCGACGCCGTACGCCACGGCGTTGTAGATGCGGCCGGAGAAGTTGAGCTTCATGCCGTGGGTCAGGTGACCGCCGTGGGCGAGCTCGAGGCCGAGGATCGTGTCGCCGGCCGAGGCGATGGCGTGCAGGACGGCCGCGTTCGCGGTCGCGCCGGAGTGCGGCTGCACGTTCGCGTACTCGGCACCGAAGAGCGCCTTGGCACGGTCGATGGCGAGCTGCTCGGCGACGTCGACGTACTCGCAGCCGCCGTAGTAGCGCTTGCCCGGGTAGCCCTCGGCGTACTTGTTGGTGAGCACGGAGCCCTGCGACTCGAGCACGGCACGCGGCACGAAGTTCTCGGACGCGATCATCTCGAGGGTGTCGCGCTGGCGGCCGAGCTCCTGCTGCAGGACGGCGGCGATCTCGGGGTCGACCTCGGTGAGCGGGGCGTTGAAGGCGGCGCGTGCGGCGGCCTGCTCGGCCACCTCGGCCGAGTCGGAGACGAACGGGGGCAGATCGGCAATGGACACGGGACTCCTACGGTGTGCGGACGACCAGCTGGTCGCACTCGGACGGTCGGTCGGTGCAGCCCAGGCGTACGGCCGCGCACCGTGTCTTTGTCGCTCCCCGATGGTGACCCATCCAACGCCAGTCGCGACCTGACGATCGTACCGAGCCACCGCACCCTGTGTCACCCTGGATGCATGACGCTGCTCTCGCCCGACGTGGACGAACGGACCACCACGGACGAACGGACCAGTGCGCGGGCGGACACCCCGTGGGTGACGGTGGTGTGGGACGACCCGGTGAACCTGATGTCGTACGTCACCTACGTCTTCCAGCGGCACTTCGGGTTCTCACGCGAGCAGGCCGAGCGGCTCATGCACCAGGTCAACGACGACGGCCGGGCGATCGTGGCGACGGGCCCGCGTGAGTCGATGGAGGCCCACGTGCAGTCCATGCACGGCTACGGGCTGCAGGCGACCGTCGACAAGGCTCCCGAAGCGTGATCCCGTTCGTCCGCCGCGCCGACGGCGTCCACCTCGGCCTGTCCTCCGGCGAGCGCGACCTGCTCGCCTCGCTCACCGAGCAGCTGCAGCAGGTGCTCGGCGGTGACCTGTCCACCGACCCGATCAGCGAACGGATGTTCCCGGACGCCTACCCCGGCGACGACGCGGCGAGCGCGGAGTTCCGGAAGTACACGCAGTCCGACCTGCTCACGCAGAAGACGACGAACGCCTCGATCGTGCACGACTGGCTGACGGGCACCCGCGACGGTTCGCTCGACGCCGAGGACGAGCAGGCGTGGCTCCGCACCCTCACCGACCTGCGGCTGACGATCGCCGACCGGCTGGGCATCGAGGACGCCGACGACGAGGAGCGGTCCGTCGAGGCCGACGCGGGCGTCGGCCTGCGCGACGTCTACGACTGGCTCGGCTACGTGCAGGAACACCTGGTCGTCACGCTCACGTCGCGCTGACGGCCACGGCCTGGAGGCCCGGATCACCTCCGGTGCGGCGGGTCACCCCAGCAGGTCGTCGCGGTGGGCTCGCGCCCAGTCGGTCAGGCTCCGGGGTGCGGTGCCGGTGATGCGCCGGACGTCGTCGCTCATCACGTCGACGCCGTCGAGACCGCGGCGGACGACCCGGCCGAACTGCTGCCGGAGCCCCTCGGCCTGCCACGCGGGCACGCCGCTCAGGCGCAGCACACCGGCGTAGACCCGGCTCGGCAGGTGCAGGGCGCGCACGGGTCGGCCGAGCCCGGTGGCGAGCGCGGCGGCGACACCCCGCGCATCGAGCAGATCCGGCCCGGTGAGCACCGGTTCGGTGCCGTCGTGGCCGTCCTCCGTCAGCACCCGGGCGGCGGTCCGGGCGATGTCCTCGGTGTCGATCCAGCCGATCACCCCGCGGCCCGTGGTGTGCGGGAACCACCCCCGTCGGATCGCCGGGGCCGAGGGCTGCACGTTCGTCATGAACGACGAGGGGTGCAGGATCGTCCACGCCAGCCCGCTCTCGCGCACCAGCCGGTCGATGTGCCAGGCGGCGCTCGCCCACGACATCGGGGAGTGCTCGGCGGCGTCCCCGCCCGACAGCTGCACGATCCGGCCGACCCCTGCGCGCTGCGCCGCACGGACCCCGGTGGTGCCCTGCTCGCGCTGCCGCTGGCTGACCGGCGTCACGAGGAAGAACCGGTCGACCCCGTCGAGCGCCGCGGTGAGCGCGTCCTCGTCGTCCAGGTCGGCCAGACGTCCGTCGATGCCCCGCGCCCGGAGCGCGTCGACCTGTTCGGGCCGTCGGACCACGGCACGCACCGTCACCCCGGCCGCGCGCAGCAGCTCCGCAGTCTTGCCCCCGACGTCCCCGGTCACCCCGGTGACCGCCACGATCTCGCCCATGTCTGCTCCTCGTCCCACTGACTCGTTCTGGTATCAGTTTCCTGATACCAGAACGTACGCCGGTACGATCGCCCCGTGCCCCAGGAACTCCCAGCCCCGCGCGACGACGTCGACGGCATCGTGGCGTGGACGGTGATCCGGGCCGCACGGACGCTCTCCCGCCGGCTCGCGGCCGAGCTGGCGCCGCTCGGGTTGACACCCGTGGAGTTCGGGGCGCTCATCCAGCTCGCAGCGGCCGGCGAGCTCAGCCAGGCCGACCTGGCGCGGGCGGTCGGCGTCCGACCGCAGAGCATGACGACGCTCGTCGGGGGGCTCTCGACGCGGGGACTCGTGGAGCGGGGCGCCGCACCGGGCCGGGGACGGGCCTCCCGGATGCGGCTGACCGACCAGGGCGAGGCGCTGCTGGCACGCGCCCACCCGATCGTCCGGGCGAGCAACGCGTGGTTCGGCGACGGTGCGGAACCGGTCTCGGCGACCCTGCTCCCGCTGCTCGAGCCGGACGCGGGCGACGACGGGTCCGCCGTTCCCTGAGCGGTATCAGAAGGCAAACTTGCAAGGTGGGCTGGTGACGGACTAGCCTCCGGGCGTGACCGACGCACCGGAGACCGACCCGACCGACCTGGCCGACGCCGTGCTGACGATGCACGGACGACTGCGGCGGTCGTTGCTGGCCTCGAAGTCGGACGACGTGACGGCGTCGCAGACCGCCGCCCTCGGACGCCTGCTGCGGCACGGGCCGGCCACCATCGCCGACCTGGCGCGAGCCGAGGGTGTCCGACCGCAGTCGATGGGCGCGACCGTCCAGGCCCTGGTCGACCTCGGCCTGGCCGAGCGGCAGGCCGACCCGACGGACGGCCGGCGGGCGATCGTCAGCGCGACGGCGGCCGGTCGGGACGCGCGCCAGACCGCCTGGGCCGCGCGGAACCACGAGCTCGCCGAGCGGCTCGCGACCCTGCCCGAGGCGGACCGCCGCGTCGTCGCGCGGGCGATGGACCTGCTCGGGCCGATCGTCGATCCCTGACCCGCACCCCTCGCCCAGTCCTGCAACCGGAAGAAGCGCTCTCACGTCCACCACCACGACTCCCGACACGACCACGGGCAGCGGCTTCGGCCCGAAGCTCCTCATCCCGGTGCTCGTCGGGCCCCTGCTCAACCCGATCAACACCACGATGGTGTCGGTCGCCCTCACCCCGATCTCCCGCGACCTGGGCATCGGTGCGGCGCAGGCGATCTGGCTCGTCGCGGCCCTGTACCTGGCGAGTGCGATCGCGCAGCCCACGATGGGCAAGCTCGCCGACCGGTTCGGCCCGAAGAAGGTGTTCCTGACCGGGCTCGTCATCGTCGGGATCGCCGGGGTGGTGCCCGAGGTCCTGACCGGGTTCGGCGGCGCCGTGTTCGCCCGGGTGCTCATCGGCATCGGGACGTCGTCGGCGTACCCGGCGGCGCTCACCACGCTCCGGCAGCACTCCGCCCGGATCGGCAAGCCGACGCCGCCGCTCGTGCTCGGGGCGCTGTCGATCACGTCGCTCGTGTCCGCCGCCGCCGGCCCGCCACTCGGTGGGGCGCTCATCGCCGCGTTCGGCTGGCACGCGATCTTCCTGGCGAACGTGCCGCTCGCGGTGTTCGGCATCGTCGTGGCGACGCTCTGGCTGCCGTCCGACCGGCTGCGTCCGCGCGACGACGCCGACCTGCCGGTACTGCAGGCGCTCGACCCGCTCGGCATGGTGCTGATGACCGGGACCGTCTCGGCGCTGCTCGTCTTCCTGCTCGACCTGTCCGCCGGGCTGTGGTGGCTGCTCGCGGTGGCCGTCGTGCTGCTCGTCGCCCTGGTGGCGTGGGAACTGCGGGCCGTGCGACCGTTCGTCGACGTGCGGCTGCTCGCCCGGAACGGCGCGCTGTCGCGCACGTACGGCCGCCTGTTCCTGACGTACCTGCTCGCCTACACGATGACCTACGGGTTCTCGCAGTGGGTGCAGGACGTCGCGGGCTACCCGAGCGACGTCGCCGGGTACATCCAGCTGCCGGCCGCGATCGTTGCCGGCGTGGCCTCGTTCGTGGTCGCGCGCAAGACCGCGATCCGCGGGCCGCTCGTCGTCGCCGCGCTGGTGCCGATCCTGGGCGGTGTGCTCTTGCTCTTCCTGCACACCGGGTCGCCCGTCGTCCTGCTCGCCCTGGCCCCGGCGCTGTTCGGGGTGCCGCAGGCCCTGGCGTCGGTGTCGAACCAGGCGGCGCTGTACCGGCTCGTCCCCGCGGAGTACATCGGCACCGCGGCCGGGCTGTCGCGCACCGCGGTGTACATCGGGGCGATCGCGGCGTCCTCGCTCATCGGTGGCGTGTTCGGCCAGGCCCCGACGACGCCGGACCTGCACGTGCTGGCGTGGGTGATCCTCGGCGTCGCGGTGCTCTTGACGGTGCTGACCCTGGCCGACCGTCGCCTGCGTGACGCCGACGCCCGGAGCGCCACCGCCGCTGCGCCCGGCGCCTGACGCTTCGTGAGCAGGAATGGTCGAGTCGCCGCGGCGCACTCGACCATTCCTGCTCACGAAGCACCTCCCCCGCGGCCGGTACCCTGATCCGGTGACCGACCCGACCCCCACGCACTGGACCCTGACGCTCGTCTGCGACGACCAGCCCGGGATCGTGCACGCCGTCTCCGGAGCGATCGTCGCCGCCCAGGGCAACATCACCGAGTCGCAGCAGTTCTCCAGCGCCGACACGAACACCTTCTTCATGCGCCTGCAGGTGATGGCGCCGGTGGACCGCGCCGCCTTCGAGGCCGCGCTCGCCCCCGTCGCCGCCCGCTACGACGCCCGCGTCCAGCTCGACGTCGTCGGTCGTCCGCTGCGCACCCTCGTGCTCGTGTCGAAGGCGGGCCATTGCCTGAACGACCTGCTCTACCGGCAGCGCGGCGGACAGCTGCCGATCGAGGTCCCCCTCGTGCTGTCCAACCATGCGGACCTGTCCGAGCTCGCCGCGTTCTACTCCGTGCCGTTCGAACACCGCCCGGTCACCGACGCCCAGTCGAAGGAGCAGATGGAGCGGCGCGTGCTGCAGGCGGTGGAGGAGCACGACATCGAGCTCGTGGTCCTCGCCCGCTACATGCAGATCCTGTCGCCCGAACTCTGCGCGGCACTCGAGGGCCGTGCCGTGAACATCCACCACTCATTCCTGCCCGGCTTCAAGGGCGCGAACCCGTACCGGCAGGCGCATGCCCGCGGGGTGAAGCTCATCGGTGCGACCGCGCACTTCGTGACGAGCGACCTCGACGAGGGCCCGATCATCGAGCAGAACGTCGTCCGCGTCGACCACACCAAGGAACCGGCCGAGCTGGTGTCCATCGGGCAGGACGAGGAGTCCCGCACGCTCACCCAGGCGGTGCGCTGGATCGCGGAGGACCGCGTCCTGCTCGACGGCGCCCGCACCATCATCTTCAAGTAGGCAGCACCATGACCAACGCCCCGCAGTCCCCCGTCGACTGGGAATCGGTCCCCGACCCGGCAGCCGTCCGGCAGCCGCGACGGCGGTTCGAGGCCTGGATGATCCTGCGGATCGCCGTGATGGTGTTCGGCCTGCTGTCCCTGGCCTTCTGGGGCTACTGGTCGTGGCAGCTCCCGCTCCCCGGCTACCTGTTCATGGTCGGGGCTCCGCTGTTCGCCGCGGTCGTCTGGTACTTCTTCCGGTCGCCGCGCTCCCCGATCGAGACCGACATCGTCGGCAAGACCATCGTCGAGGTCGCCCTGGTCGTCGCCGCAGGCGCGACCTGGATCTCCATCGGCCACCCGGTCGTCGGGATCGTCTTCATCGTGATCGCCGCCCTGAGCGGCGTGATCGCGTTCCGCAAGGAGACCGCATGAGCACCACGGGCCTCCAGACCGGCCAGGAGGCCCAGCGCACGCTGGTCCGCGCAGCCCGCGTCGTCGACGCGGTCGGCACCACGGCCGACGGCTGGGTCCTGGTCGTCGGCGACACGATCCACGCGACCGGCTCCGGTCCTGAGGCCCCCGCGGCCGACCGGGTCGTCAACCTGGGCGACGCGGTCCTGACGCCCGGATTCGTGGATCTGCACGGACACGGTGGGGCGACCGAGGCGTACGAGGACGACTCGTTCGACCGTTCGCTCGCGATGCACCGTTCGCACGGCACGACCCGCTCCGTCCTGTCGCTCGTCGCGAACCCGGTCCCCGCGCTCGCGGCGTCGCTGGCCCACGTCCGCGCCGTGATGGCGACCGACCCGCTCGTGCTCGGCGTGCACCTGGAGGGACCGTTCCTGTCCCCGCACAACAAGGGCGCCCACAACGAGTCGTTCCTGATCGAGCCGACCCCCGCCGCGGTCGACGCCCTGCTCGAAGCGGGCGAGGGTGTCATCCGCCAGGTCACGATCGCGCCCGAGCTGCCCGGAGCGCTCGACGCCGTCCGCCGCTTCGTCGACGCCGGCGTCACGGTCGCCGTCGGCCACACGGTCGGCACGTACGACCAGGCGCGGGCAGCCTTCGACGCCGGGGCGACGATCCTGACCCACGCGTGCAACGCGATGCCCGGGCTGCACCACCGCGCTCCGGGGCCGATCGGCGCCGCCGTGTCGGACGACCGTGTGACGCTCGAGCTCATCCTGGACGCCGTGCACGTGCACCCGGTCGTGGCGGACACGCTCTTCCGGGCGACGCCGGGTCGGGTGGCGCTGATCACCGATGCGATGGGTGCCGCCGGCGCTGCGGACGGCTCGTACCGGCTCGGGTCGCTCGACGTCACGGTGACCGACGGCGTCGCACACGTGGCGGGGACGGAGACCATCGCGGGGTCGACGCTGACGCAGGACGTGGCGTTCCGCAACGCGGTCTCGCTCGCCGGGCGGACCCTGCCCGAGGCCGTGGCGGCGCTGACGAGCGTGCCGGCCGGCGCGCTGGGGCTCGGCGACCGTCTGGGTCGGCTGGCGCCGGGGTTCGCCGCCGATCTGGTGGCGCTGACGCCGTCGCTCGAGGTCGAGCGCGTCTGGGGCGGCGGGCGCGAGCTGCGCTGAGCACGCACGGCTCGCTCGGACACGTCACGGTAGGTCGGTCGGGCGGGGGTTGAGCGGCTCACCGAACCGTGGGGCCCGGCCGGGGACGCAGTGGCCGTCGATGGACACGTCCGCGTACGAATCGAACGCCTGGAAGAAGATGGCGAACCCGTCTGCCGCTGTCCCACCGAGGTACCCCTTCGGGTAGCTGATGACCGTCCGCTCCGGCGTGAGTTCCGTGTCGTGCTGAACACGCGCACCCTCGTACCCGACCGCCGCGAGGGCCCGTGTGACCCCCTCGGCAACCTGATCCGCTGTACCAGGAAGCGGGAGCCGCCGAGTGCTCGCGTAGGTGTACTGCGCAGCGTCCTCGCCATCACTTCCGCAGAGGTTCCACCCGGGGTCCTCGTCACCCCAACCGTCCTGCCCGACGACCGAGCGCACGGCAGCGAAGATGTCCAGGACGTCCTGGTGCGACTGTTCGACGTTCATCGACGTGTCCTTCTGGATCGGGGAGTCCGGGGAGGCGCCGGTGCACCCGGTCAGGAGTGCGGTGACCACCAGGGCTCCGGCGAGTGAGGCGCCCCACGGTTCAGAGCGTCGGGTCACCGGTGCCCCCGGTCTGCCAGCCGTACATGAGCCAGTCGTCCTTGGTCTGCTGCCGCATCCGGTCGAAGGGGCCGCCTCGCTCCGGGATCTCGTCCCCGTGTCCCATCGCCGCTCGTGCAGCGTTGTGCTGGGCGGTGGTCCCGTCGTCGAAGTACGAGTACCGGCCGTCGTCGTCATCGCCGTCGTACGGCCCGTGGCGGGTGACGCCGTGCAGGGTGTCCGACCCACGACCCTCGGTCTCGGAGCTGAACGTGTGCGCGTCCCACGTGGACTCGGTCGGGTCACGCCGACCGGACAGGTTCTGCCCGGTGACGGCCCAGCCGTCCTTCGCGCCCTGGCTGGCGAAGACCTGCCCCTCGGGCACGTGCAGCGCGGACGCGTTCGGTACGGCGTCCGTCACGCCGGCCGAGCCCAGCAGCACCACGTGGTCGGCGTGGGTCTTCGTCAGGGCGATGGTCGCCACGGTCGTGCCGTAGGAGTGCCCCATGACGGTCAGGTCGGCGTCCCGCCCGGCGGCCGCTCGTGCCGCGTGGAACCCGTCGAGGTCGGCGACGAGTCGCTCGGCGCCCGCTCGCGCTCGGTCGTCCGCCAGAACGGTCCGGAAGGACGGGTCGTCGGCCATCGGCGGGTGGTAGCCGATCCAGGACACGACGGCGATGTCACTGCGGCGGATGCCAGCCACACGAGCTTCCTCACGACGCATCCCGCGGGCGATCGCGCTGTAGTCCTGCACCGTGCCGTCCTGGTACGTCGCGGTGTTCATGCCCGGCACGATGACGCTGACGTGCGTGGCACGGTCGAGGTCACCCGCGACGATCTGTGCGAGCGGGGGACGGTCGTCGACGAGTGCCACCAGCGAGACCGGTGTCGTGGCGAGGGTGTGCTGGATGTTCCGGTAGGCGTCGCGCTGCCGTGCCCAGACGAGCAGCTGCTCCCGTGCCGTCGCCGCTTCGGCCGGGTTCCGGGCGGCGTCGTGCCGCCCACGCCAGTGGCGGACCTGCTTCCGCGCGTGTGCGAGCCGGTCAGCCAACACCGTCGTGTTCGCCCGTGCCCGCGCCCAGGAGGCGACACCGTTCAGGTTGCCGATGACCGCCGGCATCGCCGCGACGAACGCCCGCTGGACCGCGGACGGCACACCGTCGACGCCCGACATCGCCTGCCACCACCCGGCCACCTGCGCAGGGTCGAGTCCGGCGAGCCGCTTGGCGACCCGTGCGTGATCACCGAGCGCGGCGACGGTCTCCGGGTCGAGGGTGCCGAGCCACGTCAGGAACTGCCCGTCGCTCATCGCGGACACGACCGTGGCGGAGACCAGCTTGCCGAGCACCGACCGGTCCTCGAGCGCTGAGGCCGCCGCTCGGTCGGCTGCGGCTCGGCGGGCGACGAGCTCGTCCCACTGCGCCGTCAGCCGAGCGTCCAGCGCTGCCAACCACTCGCCGCTGCGCTCCAGCTGCTGCAGGAGCGCACGGTCCGACTCGACCGCATCCGGTCCGGACGCCACCACGGTGGCATCGCGGATCGCCCGCTCGTTGGCCGCGATGTCGTCCGCAGTGTTCCGCCGGGTCGTCTGCAGGCTCGCGGCGTCGTCCTGGATCTCCCGCACCTGGCGCGCGTAGGTGGCGAGTGCGGCCGACGCCGCGTCCAGCCGCGCCGCGACGCGCTGGGCACTCGCCGGCATCGCCGCCGCCGTCACGAGGAACCGCTGTTGCGCCCGCCCCGCCCAGCCGGACGCCGCGTGCTCCGCGGCGACGAGCACGTGCCGGGCGCCGTCACGGACCGCGTCCGAGTGGTCGTCGTGCCGACGGGCGATCCGCTGGATGCCGTCCGGGTCGCCCGCGACCGGGTCCGCGCTCACCGGACCCGCCGGGCGAGGTCGGCATCCGCACGCAGGACCGCTTCGGCGGCGGCGGTCACGTACTCGCGCAGCGTGTCCGCGTCGTCACCGAGGGACCGGATCATCGCGTCGTGCGCCCTGGCCGACGCGACGAACGCGGACTCGACCGCCGCCGAGCCGAACGCACCGCCGTCCGAACCGGACAACGGGCGCTCAGAGCGGAGGTCGGTGACCGCCTGCCCCGCCGCTCGTGCGACCGCCTGCATCGTCGGCAGGTCGACCGTCAGATCCCCCATGGTGCCCCCTCGTGTTCCCCGAGGAAGTCAACATATCACCGCTGAAGTACAGTGTGTCAAGCAGTGTTCAGCGGTCGATCGGGCGCCCCCGCTCGCCGCTCGCCCAGCCCGTGTCCGCCGTGTCCCCGACCCGCAGGGACAACGTTCCACCCCGCGTCACGAAGGACGCCGGCACCCAGGACCGCTCGTGCGTCCACCCGTTCAACCGGGCGCCCTGCACGTACGGCTCGGTCCCCGAGGACCGGATGACGATCCGCTCGCCGCTCGACCGCCGGATGTCGACCGTGCTGAACGTCGGGCTGCCGATGAGCATCTCCGCTCGCCCGGGCGTCTGCGGGAACAGGCCGATCGAGGCGAAGACGTACCAGGCGCTCATCGTGCCGAGGTCGTCGTTGCCCGGCAGGCCGCCTGGGCCGGTCGAGTAGGCGTCGTCCACGACCTGCCGCACGGTCTCCTGCGTCTTCCAGGGCTTGCCGAGCGCGTTGTACATCCACGGCGTGTGGATGTCGGGCTCGTTCGTCGGGTCGAACTTCGTGGCGTCGCCACCGGTCACCGCGAACGCACCGGTGCTGTCGTGGAAGAAGTCGTCGAGCCGAGCGGTCGCGGCGTCGTCGCCGCCGAGCGCGCTCGACAGCCCCTGCACGTCCTGCGGCACGAGCCAGGTGTACTGCGCGCTGGTGCCCTGTGCGAACCCGGTGCCGGTCGAGGGCGACCAGTCGGGCGTCCACGATCCGTCGGCCTGACGAGCGGCCTGGTAGCCGACGGCGGCGTTGAAGGTGTTCTTCCAGTAGGTCCCCCGCCCCGCGAACATCCGGGCGTCCGACCGCAGCCCGAGGGAACCCGCCCAGTACCCGAGCGCGCTGTCGGAGATCGAGTCCTCGAGGGTCTCGGCCGCACCACCCCAGCAGGAGCAGTCGTCGTTCGCCGCGTACTGCCGCTCCAGGTACTCGTCGAGTGCGGGCCGCTGCGCCAGGCACTGCCCCGGGCACCCGATGTCGCTCTCGGCGTCCGCGTTCTCGACCGTCGCCTGGTGCTTGAGCGAGGCGTAGGCGGCCCGGACGTCGAAGTTCCGGACGCCCATGGCGTACCAGGTGGCGAGCGTCGCGGCCGAGGGGTCGCCGGTCATCACGTGCGTCGGCGCTCCGAGGTGCAGCCACCGGTCCCACACCCCGCCGTTCTGCTCGGCGAACCGCAGCATCGACTGCGCCATGTCCCCGGCGACGTCCGGCCGCAGCAAGGCCAGCAGCTGGATCTGCGCCCGGTACTGGTCCCACCCGGAGTACGTGCCGTAGACGGCCCGGTGTCCGCGGTCCATCCGGTGCACCCGCAGGTCGGGCCCGAGGTAGCGCCCGTCGCGGTCGTTCAGCGTGTTCGGCTGCATGAGTGCGTGGTAGACCGACGTGTACAGCTGGGTGGTCCGGTCCGCCGTGCCGCCACCGACGCGCAGGCGCGACAGTTCACGGTTCCAGGAGGCCCGTGTGCCGGCCGCCACGCTGGCGACGGTCGAGCGCTTGGTCACCTCGCCGTCACGGTTGGCGACCGCCCCTGCCGCGCTCACGTACGAGATGCCGATCTTCGCCTGCACCGTCGCTCCGCGACGCGCATCGAACCCGACCCACGCGCCGGAGCCGCGTCCGGCGCGGTCGGCGCCGGTCAGGTAGCCCTCCCCACCGGAGGAGGACGTGCCTCCAGGCTGGACCGTGCCGTCCTTCCAGGTGCCGGTGCTCGCGAACGCCGTGTCGAAGGTCGCGGTGAAGTAGAGGCGGTAGTAGCTGCGGCGGTCCGGGTTGGTGGCGCCGCCGCCGTTCGCGCGGCGGCTGCAGAAGCCGCCCGTCAGGACGCTGCCGCTGACCGTGCGGGTGCGCGGGTCGACGCGGGTGATCGCGGCCTCGCTGCCGTTGATCGAGTTCGACGTGCGGAAGAGGAGGTTCGCGTCCTTGCCGGCCGGGAACGTGAACGCGCCGACGCCGGCACGGGTGGTCACGGCCAGGTCGGTGCGGACGCCGTTGTCGAGCGTGACGCCGTAGCGGCCGGGGCTGGCGGACTCCTGGTCGTGGGAGTACCCGGCGGCGTAGACGGCGTCCTTCGAGTCGGCCGACGGCGAGGTCGTGACCGGGGTCGTGACCGGCATGATCGGCACGTCACCGGCAGCCCCGGGAGCACACCCGGCACCGTTCAGGTGCGTCAGGCTGAAGCCGCGCAGCCGGTTCACGTCGTACGAGTAGCCGTTCGCGACCGGGGTCGACGTCTGGTCACCCGCGGTGCCCGTGGGACTCCACTGCATCATCCCGAACGGCGCCGTGGCACCCGGCCAGGTGTTGCCGTTGTTGCTCGTGCCGATGAAGGGGTCGACGTACCGCGCGGGATCGCTGACGGTCCGTCCGGGCTGCGTCGACGGCGAGGCCACGGCCGGCGCGGCGACGACCCCCGTGCCCAGCAGTGCGGCGATCGTGGCCACCGCGGCGAGCGGGAGCGGACGGACGAGCGGGCGACGGTGCACGCGAGATCGGTTCACGTCCGTGACGCTAGCCCCCTCGGACGGGGGACGCCGCCTGCGTCACCGAGCGCTCTCCCGCTGTTCACGTCGGGTTCGGCGTCGGGCCCGGCCCCGCCCGGTCAGACGACGGTGCGGGCGGCGACCTCGTCGACGAAGGTGCGGACCCGCTGCCGGAACACCGGGTCCGCGGCGGTCCCGCGGACGGGCACGACGTGCAGTCGCCGGTCACCCCGACGCAGCGCCGGCCCGACGAACACCCCCTCGGCGACGTCCGGCGCGGTGGCCGACCAGAGCGTCGAGCGAGCGCCGTCCTCCGCGGTCCGGGCCATGCTGCGGGCGATCATGCCGCCGAGGCGCTGCGCGAGGGTCTCGGCCTGGTCGTTCATCCCCGTCGCCGCGATGCCGGGGTGTGCGATGACCGAGCGGACGTCCGAGCCGGCCGCGCGGAGCCGCTCACCGAGGTCGACCGCGAGCGCCGTCGCCGCCGTCTTCGAGTCGGTGTACACGGCGAGCTGCGAGTAATCGCTCGGATCGTCGACCCCGCCCGGTGCGGGCACGCGGCGGGTGCGCTGCGACAGGTTCGACCCGACGAGGACGACCCGGGGCGACGGTCCGCCGAGCACCGGGAGCATCGCGTCGGCGAGCACGGCCGGGCCGACGACGTTGGTGGCCCAGGTGCGTTCGATGCCCTCGTCGGTCAACCCGAACGCGCCGAGCGTCGCGCCGGCGTTGTTGACGAGGGCGTCCACGACGATGCCGTCCGCCGCGAGTTGCCGGGCGAACGCCGAGACCGAGGCGACCGACGCGGTGTCTACGACCCGCGCCTCCAGGCCGACGGGCAGGACGCGAGCCGCCTTGTCGGGGTTGCGGACCGCCGCGATGACGCGTGCTCCGGCGGCTGCGAGTCGGGTCGCGACCACCAGCCCGAGTCCGCCGGTCGCGCCGGTGATCATCACGGTCCGGCCGTGCTGGTCGGGCATCGCGGACGGTTCCCACTCGAAGGTGTCCATGGTCGTCTCCTGCTCACTCGTCGTCTGGAATCGGATGATCCATCCGGAACGCTAGCACAAGCGGATAGAGTGTCCGTATGACGATCGCGATGGCCCGGCCGGAAGCGCTGCGCTCCGATGCGCAACGCAACCGGACCGCGCTGCTCGACGTCGCCCGGTCGTTCGTCGAGCGGGGCGAGCAGCCACTCCTCAACGCCGTTGCACACGAGGCCGGTGTTGGTGTCGGGACCGCCTACCGGCACTTCCCGTCGCAGCAGCACCTGCTCGAGGCACTCGCGATCGATGCGCTCGAGGACATGCTCGACCTCGTCCGTGTCGCCGTCGCGCTGCCCGACGCGGCGGACGCGCTCCGGGGGGTCGTGACGGCTGCGTTCCGGAGCATGGTCGACGACGCGGCCCTCGGCGACCTGCTGACGAACGGCGGCTTCTCGTGCGCCGACACCGCGGCGCTCGCTGGCGACCTGGTCGAGTCCGTCGACGCGCTGCTCGCACGGGCACGGGCCGAGGGGCTCGTGCGTGCCGACGTCGACGCGGACGACCTGCGACGACTGCTGTGCGGGATGCGGGCAGCCGCCGTCGCCGGTGGCTCCCGGGTGCACGACCCCGAGCGCTACGTCGAGGTGCTGCTGGCGGGCCTCCACCCGGCCTGACCACCACCCTCGCGCCCCGCGTGCCTCGCTGTCAGGATGGGCGCATGAGCGTCATGGTGTCCGTCTTCGATGCGTACCGGTCCCGCACGAGCGAGAAGTACACGGCCTACTCGCCGGACGTGCTCCCCATGTTCGTCGCCGAGATGGACAGCATGCTCGCCGAACCGATCCGCGACGCCCTGGTCACGGCGGTGACGAACGGCGACACCGGGTACGTCGGGCACGGACGGGCCCTGCCCGAGGCGTTCGCCGACTTCGCCGAGAGCCGGTGGGCGTGGCGGGTCGACCCCGACATGGTCCGCACCACCACGGACGTGTCGGTCGCGGCGGTCGAGGTGCTGCGCCGGGTCATCGAGCCGGGCGACCAGGTCGTCATCATGCCGCCCGTGTACCCGCCGTTCTGGGAGTACGTGTCCGAGGCCGGCGGCACCGTCACCGAGGTCCCGCTGCTCGCCCCCGCGGGCCCGGCCGACCCCTTCGACACCACGGCCGGCTGGCGGATGGACCTCGACGGCATCGCGCAGGCGTTCGCCGACGGAGCCCGCACGGTGCTGCTCTGCAACCCGCACAACCCCCTCGGCCTGGTGCACGACCGCGAGTCGCTCGTCGCACTCGCGACGCTGGCCGCCGAGTGGGACGCCGTCGTGGTGTCCGACGAGATCCACGCGCCGCTCGTACACGCCGACGCGGTGTTCACGCCGTTCCTGGAGTCCTGCCCCGAGGCCGCGTCCCTCGGCGTCGCCCTGACGAGTGCGAGCAAGGCCTGGAACCTCGCCGGCACGAAGTGCGCGATGATGATCGGCGCCTCGGAGCGGGCCCGCGCCTGGTTCGACGGACTCCCGACCGAGGTCGTCGAGCGCACCGGCATCCTCGGCTACACGGCGAGCGTCGCGGCCTTCAGCGAGGGCGGGCCGTGGCTGGCGTCACTGCTCACCGAGCTCGCGGCGAACCGGCGCACCCTGGCCGAGCGGATCGGCGACGTGCTGCCCGGCGCCGAGTACCGGCAGCCGCAGGCGTCGTACCTGGCGTGGCTCGACCTGCGGGCGCTGCCGTGGGGCGACGACCCCGCGGCGGAGCTCGTCGACCGGGCGAAGGTGGCGCTCGGCTCCGGCCCGGCGTTCGGACGGCAGGGCCGGGGCTTCGCGCGGCTGAACTTCGGCTGCTCGGCGGAGACCCTCGACGAAGGACTCAGCCGCCTCGCCGCAGCCGCCAGGGCCTGACCCCGAGCCAGACGCCTACTCGAACCGCTGCCAGGCCGGCTTGTTCGCGTACGTGTAGCGGTAGTAGTCGGCGAGCTGCAGCCCGGCGGCGGCTTCCTCGTCGACGACCACGGTCGCGTGCTCGTGCAGCTGCAGGGCCGAACCGGGGACGAAGGAGCTGAGCGGCCCCTCGATCGCCGCAGCGACGGCCGCGGCCTTCGACGACCCCTGGGCGACGAGGACGAGCTCGCGGGCCTCGAGGATGGTGCCGAGCCCCTGCGTCATGCAGTGCGTCGGGACCTGCTCGGGCGAGTCGAAGAAGCGCGCGTTGGCGTCACGGGTGGACGGCGCGAGGGTCTTGATGCGGGTACGCGAGGCGAACGACGAGGTCGGCTCGTTGAACCCGATGTGGCCGTTGGCCCCGATGCCGAGGATCTGCACGTCGATCCCGCCCGCGGCACGGATCGCGGCGTCGTACTCCTTGGCCGCGAACTCCAGGTCGGCGGCACGGCCGTCCGGCACCCGCACGCGCGAGGCGTCGAATCCGAGCGGTGCCACCACGTCGCGAGCGATCACGGCCGCGTACGACTCGGGGTGCTCGAGCGGGATGCCGACGTACTCGTCGAGGGCGAACCCACGAGCCTCGGCGAACGAGATCTCGCCAGCCTGCACCCGACGCTGCAGGTCGGTGTAGATGCCCTGCGGGCTGGATCCGGTGGCGAGACCGATGACGGCGGACGGCTTCTTGGCGACGACGGACGCGATCTTGGCCGCGGCGACGCGACCGACCTCGTCCGGCGTGGGCAGGATGATGATCTCCACACGGCAAGCCTACTGGTCATGACCAGTCTGCGACAGGGGTCGTGTGGGTAGCGTGGAGGCATGCCGACCCCCGACTTCGTCCTGTCCCTGCGCGAGAAGATCGGCACGGCGCCGCTCTGGCTGTCGGGCGTGAGCGCCATCGTGACCCGCGGCTCCGGCGCCGATCGCGAACTGCTCGTGGTGCGGCGGGCCGACACGGGCGCGTACACGCCGGTCACCGGGATCGTCGACCCGGGCGAGGAACCCGCCGTCGCCGCCGAACGCGAGGTCCTCGAGGAAGCCGACGTCGTCGCCGTCGCCGAACGCCTGGCCTGGGTGCAGGTGCTGCCCGAGATGACCTACCCGAACGGCGACCGGTCGCAGTACCTCGACCTGGTCTTCGCCTGCCGGTACGTCTCCGGCACGCCGAACCCCGCCGACGGCGAGAACACCGAGGCGTTCTGGGCTCGGCTCGACGCCCTGCCCGACATGTCGGAGAACATGCGGGCACGCGTCGAGGCCGGGCTGGCCGACGAGCGCGAGGCGCGCTTCCAGCGCTGACCCCACCGGTCTGGAGGCGCGGTGCCAGGCCGCCACGGGCCTCCCGTCCGCGTCCCCCGACGTTTCGGGCGCAGCGACAGTCCACGCGTCTGGTCGCGCGTGGACTGTCGCTCAGCGCGAAACGTCGCCGCCGCAGCCGCCGCTACGCGAGCGGCGCGACCGCCACGGGTGCGCCGAGCAGGCGCACGGCGACGGGGTCGCCGGTGGCCCGGCGGTCGCCGACCTCGTGCTGGACGGTCACGACGGTGTCGTCGTCCAGGCGGACGGTGGTCCGGCGGATCGACCCGAGGAAGCTCGAGGTGACGACGGTGCCGGTGATGCCCTCGGGGGCGAAGGCGATGTCCTCCGGCCGGACGTAGGCGAGCACCGGCCCGTCCGGGGCCGAGGAATCGAGGGCCGGCACCCGGAACCCGTACACGAAGACGTCGCCCCCGCGCAGGTCGCCCTGCAGCCGGTTCGACTGGCCGACGAAGTCCGCCGTGAACGCCGACGACGGGGTGCGGTAGAGCTCCTCGGGCGTGCCGACCTGCTCGATGTCGCCCGCCTGCATCACGGCGATCCGGTCGGAGACGGCGAGCGCCTCCTCTTGGTCGTGCGTCACGAACACCGTGGTGATGCCGAGGTCGCTCTGGATGCGGCGGATCTCGTCGCGCAGCGACACCCGGACCTTCGCGTCGAGGGCCGACAGCGGCTCGTCGAGCAGGAGCACCCGGGGGCGGGTGACCAGGGCGCGGGCCAGGGCGACGCGCTGCTGCTGCCCGCCGGAGAGCTGGTGCGGGTACCGCTCGGCGAACTCGCCGAGGCGGACCATGTCGAGGGCCTCGACCACGCGGCTCTTGCGCTCGGCGGCGGGGACCCGGCGCATCTCGAGGCCGAAGGCGACGTTCTGCCGCACCGTCATGTGCGGGAACAGCGAGTACTGCTGGAACACCATGCCGATGTCGCGCTTGTTGACCGGGGTGTCGGCGACGTCCCGGCCGTCGATGCGGATCGAGCCGGCGTCGATGGCCTCGAGTCCCGCCAGCGCGCGGAGCGCCGTCGTCTTGCCGCAACCGGACGGCCCGAGGAGCGAGACGAACTCCCCCGGCTCGACGCGGAGGGACAGTCCCGCGAGTGCTCGGTGTGCGCCGTAGTGCTTCTCGACGGCGTGGAGTTCGACGACGGCGCCGGTGGTGGCGAGCGAGGCCGGGGCTGCCGGAGCGGTGACGGTCATGCGGACTCCTCGAGGCGGGGACGACGGGTGGTGCGGGTGCGGCGGACACGGCCCGTGCGACGGGTCCCGATGCGGCCGATGAGGACGAGCAGCACGAAGCCGAACGCGAGCGCGGCGACCGAGAAGATCGCGGCGACGTACGGGTCGGTCCCCTGCACGAGCACGAGCCCGGTCTGGAACGTGCTGCGGGAGAGGAACGCGGCGAGGGTGTACTCGCCGAGGACCACGGTGATCGTGAGGAAGCACGCGGCGGTGATGCCCCGACGCAGGTTCGGCAGGAGCACGCGCCAGGTGACGGTCCACCACGAGGCACCGAGCGACCGGGCCGCCTCGGACAGGACGATCAGGTCCGTCGCGGTGATGGCAGCGGCGATCGGACGGAACGCGAAGGGCAGCGTGATGATCCCGATCGCGAACGCCAGCGTCCAGGAGCCGGACCCGAAGACCTGCGAGACGACCTGGTACACGGGGATGAACCCGACGACGAGCACCACGACCGGCACGGTGATCGGCACGATGCAGACGAACTCGAGGACGCTCCGGAGCCTGGGGTAGCGGAGCGCGGTGATGATCTGGGCGGGCAGCAGCACGAGCAGCACGATCCCGACGGTGATCACGGCGATGAGCAGCGACGCCCCGAGCCCGTCGAACACCGGCTGGTAGGTGAACGCGTTGGCCGGGTCACCGATCGCCGCCCAGTGCGCGAAGGTGAGCCCGCCGTCGGTGCCCTGCCGGAAGGTGAACTGCAGCAGGGCGACCAGCGGCACGGCGAACAGGAGCCCGATCACGGTGAGCACGATCGCTGCCGCACCACGGGACGGGGCCGTGCCGAAGCGGCGGACGCGGGACGGGCCTCCGAGCCGAACCGGCTTCGCCGGGCGAACCGGACGGACCGGGGCCGCCGCGCTCATCGCTGCCACCTCGCGGCACGGCGCTGCAGCAGCGAGTACGCGCCCATCACGACCGCCATCACGACGACCATGCCGAAGGCGAGCACCCCGGCGACGTTCTGCAGGCCGGCGAGCGTCTCGCTGGTGAGCTGCGTGCGGATCGTCAGCGGCACGATTCCGCCCTGCGAGATGAGGGCCGCGGCGGTGGCGAACGACGAGAAGCCGTTCGCGAAGAGCAGCAGGAGCGACCCCCAGAACGCCGGTGCCAGGACCGGCAACGCGATCCGGCGCCAGTACGTCAGGCGCGAGGCGCCGAGGGTCGCGGCGGCCTCACCCCACTGGGCCTTGACACCCTCGAGTGCGGGCATGAACGTGAGGACCATGAGCGGCACCTGGAAGTAGACGTAGGGGATCACGAGCCCGGGCACCGTGTAGAGGAAGGCGCCGTCCGCGTTGAGGTCGACGTGGAAGACCGTCACCAACCACGTCGTGACGAGGCCCTGCACGCCGATCGTGGCGATGAACGCGAACGCGAGCATGACGCCGCCGAACTGGGCGAGGACGCTCGCCGCCGAGTCGATCATCGACCGGACCAGTCCGTCCGGCCGCAGTGCCGAGAGCGCCCAGCAGACGACCGCGCCGAGCACGGCACCGATGACCGCGGAGGCGGCGGACAGGCCGAACGACCCGCCGAACGCCCGCAGCACGGACGGGTCGGCGAAGGCCGCGAGGTTCGCGAACGTGAAGGCTCCGGAGCCGTCGAAGAAGCCGCTGCCGATCGCGATCACGGCGGGGACCGCGAGGAACAGCAGGACGTAGGCGGCGAAGGGCGTCAGCCCCAGCCAGGCGAGGCCGACGCGGTGCCGGACACGGGGTCCGGCACCGCGTCGGACGGCATCGGCGGACGCCCGTGCGGACGTCGGGCGCACGGGGCTCGTCGCGCTCGTCGCCGGTGCGGCGTCGGTCGCGGCTGTGCCGCTCGCCGCGGGCGCGTCTGCCGATGCGGTGGTCATGCTGCTCAGGACCCCATCGTCGAGGACCACTTGGCCTTGAGCACCTTCGCGGCGTCGGCGACCTGCGCGTCGGTCAGCTCGACGTAGTCCTTCGGTGCGCCACCGGCGGCGTCGAGGGCGTCCTGGTCGACCTTGCCCGACTTCGTCAGCGCGGCGAGGGTGGACGGGAAGGCGCCGGCCTGCAGGTACAGGTTCTGGACCTCGGGGCTGGCGATGTACTCCTCCCACAGGCGGGCGGCCGCGGGGTGCGGGGCGTCCTTGTTGATGGCCTGCGAGTAGTACGAGCCGAGCGCCTGCCCCTTCGGGACGACGGTCTTCCAGTCCTTGTTGCCGCTCGCGCCCGCCGCCGGGCCCCAGGCCAGGTTGTTGTACGACCACTGGACGACGACCGGGGTCTCACCCGAGGCGACGGTGGCCTGCGTCGGCAGCACGTTCTGGAAGTTGCCGGCCTGCTTGAGCTTGCCGAAGAAGTCGACGCCCTTGGTAATGTCGTCGGCGGAGCCGCCGTTCTCCAGCGCCGCCAGGTACACCGCGGACGCGGCCTGGTTCGCCTGCGTCGGGTCGCCGCCGATCGAGACCTTGCCCTTGTACTCGGAGCCGAGCAGGTCCGTCATGTCCTTCGGGGCGTCGGAGATCTTCGACGAGTCGTACCCGATCGACATCAGGCCGGTGTAGTCGCGCGTCCAGGCGCCGTCCTCGTCCTTCAGGTTCGTGGGGATGTCGTCCCAGTTCGCGACCTTGTAGTCGGCGAACAGGTCGAGGTTCTCCTGCAGCACGGCGTTGCCGAGGTCGAGCACGTCGGGGGCGGTGGACTGACCCTTCTGCGACTTGACCGCGGCGACCTCGTCGGCGCTCGAGCCGTTCGGGTTCGCGGAGTTGATCTTGATGCCGTACTTCTTGGTGAAGCCGTCGATGATCTTGCCGTAGTTGGCCCACGTCGGCGGGAGCGTGATGACGTTGAGCTGGCCCTCGGCCTTGGCGGCCTTGACCAGGGCGTCCATGCCGCCGGCGGACTCGGCGCTGGTGGTGGTCTTCCAGTCGGCGTCGTCTCCGGAGCCGGCGGTCGCGGAGCTCGTCGCCGAGCATCCGGCGAGGGTGACGACTGCGGCGGCGGCCAGGGCGATGCCGGCCAGGGTGCGCTTGTGCTGCACGGGTGGGCCTTTCGGGTGGGGGAAGGTGCTGCGGGGACCGGGTGTCCGGGTTCTGCTCGATCGTGGACGCGGCCGGTTTCCGGCCCGTGCTCCGGTGGTGAACGACGGCGGAACAGCGGGTGCGGCTGTACGCTTTGCTCGTTCCGGGCGCAGGGTCGCGCCCACACCAGGCCTGGAGGCACGGATGCGGTTCACGACGACGGTCCTGCAAGCGCGGAAGACGGCGACCGGACTCCCCGTCCCGGAGTCCGTCATCGAGGCGCTCGGATCCGGCAAGCGCCCCGCGGTGGTCGTCACGATCAACCGGGGCTACACCTACCGCTCCACCGTCGGGGTGATGAACGAGCAGTTCCTGGTGCCGCTGTCGGCCGCACACCGTGAGGCCGCCGGGATCGCCGCAGGGGACACCGTCGAGGTCGCACTCGAGGTCGACACCCTGCCCCGGACGGTCGACCTGCCGGAGGACCTGGCCGCCGCGCTGCAGGAGGCCGGCGTGCGTGCGGCGTTCGACACGCTGTCGAACTCACGGCAGCGCGCACTCGCCGACCCGGTCGCGCAGGCGAAGGCCCCGGAGACCCGGGCCCGGCGGATCGAGAAGGCCGTGGAGTCCCTGCGGGGGTAGGGGTGCGGGGCGGGCGGGGTCGGGGCTGGGTCGGGCGGTCTGGTCGTTCCGGTCGTACCTGGTCGATTCGGGCGTACCTGGTCGGAAGTTCTCGGCAGGTATGCCCGAAAACGCTAGGTATCGCGGGCGTTCTGGGAAAGAACGGGCGCGCTCAGGCCCCGAGTTCGACCAGGACCCGCGGGATCTCGGTCACGAGTTCGCTCGCCAGGTACCCGAGCGGCCCGACCTGCACCGCGAGTCGGTCACCTGCGGCAGCGTGCACGTAGGACGCCCACGCCACGGCCTGTGCCGGATCGGCGCCGCGGGCGAGCAGCCCGGTGACCGCGCCGGACAGCACGTCGCCACTGCCGCTCGTACCGAGACCGCCGGAGCCGGTGCCCTTGAGCCACGCCCGACCCTGCGGTGTGGCGATGGCGTCGCCGAGGGCCACGACCGCTCCGAAGCGGTTCGCGATCGCCACGGCGTCGGCCACGTCGTCGTCGCTGCACTCCCGCCCGAGCAGGCGTTCGGCCTCGCCGGAGTTCGGCGTCATCACGAGCCGTCCACGCAGCGGTTCGAGGCGGTCCCGCACGTCGGCAGCCACACCGAGGGCGAAGGCGTCGAGCACGACGGTGGTCTGCGGACCGACGACGTCGGCGAGCCCGGCCACGAGGTCGCGGGAACCGTCCGGCTCGTCGAGACCCGGCCCGACCAGCACGGCATCGGCGCTCGAGGCGCTGTCCGCGATGCCCTCGATCGCACCGACGGCGATGTGTCCGTCCTGGTCCTCGTCGAGGGGTTCGACCCCGGACTCGGGCACGACGACCGCGACCTCGTTCGCGACGCTCCGGCCGACCGCCAGGGTGAGGCGACCTGCGCCGACGCGGAGTGCGGCGAGCGCGGAGAGCATCGCCGCACCGGGGGTCCGAGCAGCGCCGCCGACGATGAGCACCTGCCCACGACCGTACTTGCCGGCACCGGGTTCGGGCAGTGGCCAGTCCCGCAGGAAGTTCGGGGTGACGGGTTCAGTGGACACGTTCGTCGTCCTTCCGGCCGGTGTGCTGGGTGACCTCGTCGTCGTCCAGGTGTCCGACGGAGGAGAACTCCTCGAGCACCCACGGCGATCCGGCATCGCCGCGCCGGAGTCGGGTGAGGGAGGCGTTCGCGACCGCGTGGGTCCGGGCGAACTCCATGAGTGCCGGCTCGTCGAGGTCGAGGCACACCGCGACGGCGAGCATCACCACGGCGTCGTGCGCGGCGATCACCAGGCGCTCGACACCGTCGACCCGCTCGAGGTCACCCAGGAGCGACCGGAGCCGGAGCATCACGTCCGCCCACGACTCCCCGCCCGCCGGCCGGTGGTAGTACTTGCCGAGCCACTGCCGACGGCGTTCCTCGTCCGGGTACCGGTTGCGGACGCCCTGCAGGGTCAGCAGGTCGAGGACGCCGAGTTCGCGGTCGCGCAGGCGCTCGTCCACCCGCTTCTCGGGTTCGGCGATACCGGCTGCCTCGAGCGCGATCGCGATGGTCTGCTGCGCACGGAGGTACGGCGACACCCACAGCGCGACGGGGACGTCGTCGATCCCGCGGTCGGCGAGCTCCTGCCCGAGGGCACGGGACTGATCGGTGCCGAGCGGGCTGAGCGGGACGTCGGCGTCCCGGAACTCGACGTCGATCACGTCCTCACCCGCGGCTTCGGCCCGAGCCGCCGCGACGTTCGCGACCGATTCGCCGTGACGGACGAGCCAGATCTCCTGCACTGCCATGCCGCCACGCTAGCCAGCGCGTGCTGTGCCGGTTCACCGGTGCCGGACGGTCACCCCGCGCGGCGCCGGACGGTCACCCCGTCCGGAGTCGGACGGTCACCCCGTACGGAGCGGACGGTCACCCCGTACGGAGCCGAGCGCTCCGGACCGGTCGGACCGCGCACGGGAGCCCCGCCGCCCGGAGTCGCAGCGCCAGCGCATCGAGGTCGAACAGGTCTCGCCATTCGAGCCGGATGATCGTCCGCACACCCGGCACGGTGAGCAACCGACCGTGCCGCCGCTTCTCGTCGAGGAACACCTCGGTCGGACTCCGGCCGCCCAGGTAGCGCTCCTGCGAGTACTTGGCCCGTCCGTCGATCTCGACGATGACCCCGTGGTCCGGGAACCAGAAGTCGACTGCGGACCGACGTCCGTCGACGACGAACTCCTGCTGCAGCACCGGGTCCGGAAGCCCGAGCTCCCGGAACACGACCCGAGCGAGCGACTCGGCCGGTGACCCGGACCGAGCATCGGCCAGGTCGAGCACCTGCTGCGCCAGGGCTCGGGCGCGGGCCTTCGGAGGAACCGCTCGTCGGAGATCGGCGTCGTCGAACCCACGTCGCAGCGCGGCGTCCGCGATCACGACGCCCGCCCGCAGGTCGCCGGTCATCGCCACGTCGACGACGGTCCGGGGGACGGAGGTGACCGCGATCGCACCGACCGTGGCCCGTTCGCCCCGGCCGACGGGTCTCGTGTGCAGGACCAGCTCGGCGCTCCGGCCCCGGTACATCGACTCGGGCACCGTCGCGTGCACCGGGACGTCCCACCCGCCGAGCGCCGGGAGACCGTGCAGGGCCGCGGCGGACAGGTGCGATGCCGTCGCCCGTGTGCCGAGCCGGCCGAGCCGCGCGAACACCCGGGTGACGTACCGCTGACGAGGCCCGGCGGCGTCCCACGCGGCACCGTCGACGAAGGCGTTCGGTCCGACCCGGACCAGGCGGCCGAAACCCTGGGTCCGGGTTCGGCGGCGCAGGGTGGTGGCGTCGAGGCCGGCCTCGTGCATGGCGGAGGCTCGGAGGATGGGCAGCGACTCGTTCATGCACGTGACGATGCCGGACCGGCCATCCGTTCCGGAGGCCGATGTCGGGAACTGTGGACGGGCCTCCAGGCCTGGGCGGTTGTGGAGGGGAGACGTTCCTTCCCAGAACGGCCGCGATGCCAAGCGGAATCGGGCATACCTGGCCAGAAGTTCCGACCAGGTACGCCCGATTCGACCAGCTACGCCCGATTCCACCCGGCCCGGCCCGCGCCCGCACCCCACCCGCACCCACCCCGGCAACCACCCACACCCACACGCAACACGGCGCCGGACGGAACGCACCCGTGTCCCGTCCGGCGCCGCGGTCTCTCCCCGACCGAACGCCGGGCCCGCTGCCTCAGGCCCGACGCACGCGCAGCGTCACGATCTCGAACGGCCGCAGGGTCAGCACGACGGGCTCCCCGGCCGACCACGAGCGCTCCAGCGGCCGCTCGAGCAGGTCGACCTGCGCCACCGACGCAGCGTCGAACCCGAAGGTGACCCCGACGTCAGCAGCACGGCCCCCGAGTCCTTCGTACAGGCGCACGACGACGTCTCCGGAGCGGTCCTCGGCGAGCTTGACGGCCTCGACGAACACCTGCGGCGACGACACCGTGACGAGCGGCGCGACCTCGGCGGACCCGGGCACGCTCCGCACCGGCAGGTTCAGCCGGTACCCGGAGTCGGCGGCGTCGAGCACCGAGGCCCCGATCCGCAGCACCGTCCGGAACACGTGGTGCCCCTGGTCGGCGTTCGGGTCCGGGAACGTCGGTCCGCGCAGCAGCGACTCCCGCACGAGCGTGGTGATCCCGCCGTCCGGCCGGGTCTCGCGCGTGATGTCGTGGCCGTAGGTCGAGTCGTTCGCCACCGCGACGCCGAACCCGGGCTCCGCGACGTGCACCCAGCGGTGTGCCGAGGTCTCGAAGCGGGCGTGGTCCCACGAGGTGTTCTGGTGCGTCGGCCGGTCGATGTGCCCGAACTGGATCTCGCTCGAGGCCGACGACGCGAGCACGTCGATCGGGAACGCGAGCTTCAGCAGCTTCTGGTGCTCGTGCCAGTGGACCTCGGTCTCGACGCTCAGCTCCGGTTCGCCCTGCACGGCCGAGTAGCGCGTGGTGAGCGTCGACGATCCGAAGGACCGTTCCACCACGAGCTCGTCGCCCGCGATCGCGACCGACGATGCCGACAGCACCGTGCCGTTGCGCTGGTAGGCGCGGTCGATGTCCCAGGCCTCCCACTGGTTCGGGGTGTCCCGGAACACCGTGTACTCCGCCGCCGCGGCGCCGGGAGCGATCGCGTCGCGTCCGGTGGCGTGGTCGACGAACGAGACGACGTGGCCGGCAGCGTCGATGGTCGCGGTGACGACGCCGGTGTCGAAGACGAAGCGGTCGCCGCTCCGGACGGGAGGCACGGGTCGCGGCGCGTGGACGACCGAACCTGCCAGGGCGGTCACGTCCCCCGCCGCGACCGGCGAGGCGTTGAAGCGCACGACCGACGCGGCGTCGTCGGCTGCGCCGGCGAGTGCCGTCGTCGCGCTGCCGATCAGCCCCTCGAGCACCTCGGCGACCCGGGCGTACTGCTCCTCGGCGTTCTCGTACACCCACGCGATCGAGGACCCGGGCAGGATGTCGTGGAACTGCTGCAGCAGGACGGTGTGCCAGGCGTCCTCGAGTTCGGCGTACGGGTACTCGCTGCCGAACCGGACCGCCGCCGTCGCCGCCCAGAGCTCGGCCTCGCGGAGCAGGTGCTCGGAGCGGCGGTTGCCCTGCTTCGTGCGGATCTGCGACGTGTAGGTGCCGCGGTGGAACTCGAGGTACATCTCCCCCGACCAGACCCCCGGCGTCGGCAGCTCGGCCTCGAGCTGCTCGAACACCTGCGCCGGCGTGCCGAGCGTGACGTGGGGCGACCCGTCGAGGTCGTGCTGGCGGTGTGCGGCGCCGACCATCTCGCGGGTGGGACCGCCACCGCCGTCGCCGAAGCCGTACAGAAGCATCGAGGTGTTCGCGGTGCCGCGTTCCTTGTTGTTCCGTTCGCCGCGGCGCAGGTCGGCGGGCGAGACGTCGGAGTTGTAGGTGTCGGCCGGGGGCAGGTGCGTCAGGACGCGCGAGCCGTCGATGCCCTCCCAGTGGAACGAGGTGTGCGGGATGACGTTCGTCTCGTTCCACGACGGCTTCTGCGTGACGAACCACTTCGACCCGGCGGCGCGGACGATCTGCGGCAGGGCGCCCGAGTAGCCGAACGAATCGGGGAGCCAGGCCTCCGGGGTGTCGATGCCGAACTCCTCCAGGAAGAAGCGCTTGCCGGCGACGAACTGGCGGGCCAGGGCCTCACCGCCGGGCAGGTTGGTGTCCGACTCGACCCACATGCCGCCGACCGGGATCCACCGCCCTTCGGCGACCCGCTGCTTGATGCGGGTCCAGATGGACGGGTACTCGTCGCGGATCCACGCGTACTGCTGCGCGGACGAGCAGGCGAAGGTGAAGTCGGGGTCGCGGTCCATCAGGTCGAGCACGTTCGAGAACGTCCTGGCGCACTTGCGCTTCGTCTCGCGCACGGGCCACAGCCAGGCGGAGTCGATGTGGGCGTGCCCGACGGCGATCGCGCGGTGGGCGGCGGGGCTGGCGGGGACGGCGAGCACGGGCGCCAGGACCTGCCGGGCGTCCGCGGCGGTGCCGGCGACGTCGTCCGGGTCCAGGGCGTCGGCGGCCCGTTCGAGCGCCCGCAGGATGTCGGCGCCGCGGGTGCCGTCGGTGGGGAGCTCGGCCATCAGCCCGCGCAGCACCCAGAGGTCCTGCTGCAGCTCCCACACGGTGTCGTCGCGCTCGACGACCTCGAGAGCCTTCAGGCGGTAGATCGGGTCGTCGCCGGCGGTGGAGCGCGAACCGAGCGGTGTCGCACCCTGGAACGAGTCGCCGCCGATGTCCGGGTTCGCCCCGGCCTCGATCCAGAGCTCGAAGGACTCCCCCGGGCCGACCTCGAGCGGCACGGTGTCGTTCCGCGGCTCGATCGCCTTGATCGTGGAGCCGTCGGCGCGGAACGCGAGTCCCTCGGCCTGGAACCCGGGCTGCCGCTTGGTGAACCCCAGGTCGACGAGGAGCTCGGCGGTGGTCCCCGGCGCGGCGCCGAAGTCCGCCGGCACGGTCCCGGTCACCCGGAACCACGTCGTGCCCCACGGGCGTCCGCCCCAGTGCGACCCCACCGTGAACGGTGTGTACGTCTCGCCCACGGCGGCGTCGAACGGCACCGGTTCGCCCGGCACCTCCCACGCCTCGATCGTCACCGGCGCCGAGCGACGGAGGACGGCGGGGTCGACACGGTCGCGCACGAGGCGGGCGATCCGGGCCTCGACGAGCGGTTCGTCCTGGTGCATGTGCTTCCTTTCGAGAGTGTGCCGGGGTGGACCGGCGGATCAGCCCTTGATGCCGCCGGCGAGGGCGTTGCCGCCGCCGAGGCCTCGGGACACGATCACGTAGAGGGCGATGACGGGCACGGAGTAGACGATCGAGAACGCGGCGAGCTGGCCGTACGCCACCGCCCCGTTCTGCCCGAAGAAGTTGAAGATGCTCACCGCGGCGGGCACCTTCTCGGGCGAGAGCAGCAGGACGAAGGGGACGAAGAAGTTCCCCCACGCCTGGATGAACACGAAGATGAACACGACCGCGATGCCCGGACGCATGAGCGGGATCACGATGCGGGTCAGGGTCGTCAGCATCGAGGCGCCGTCGGTCCACGCCGCCTCTTCGAGCGAGATCGGCACCGAGTCCATGAAGTTCTTCGCCATCCAGATCGCCATCGGCAGCGACGTGGCGGCGAGGAAGAAGATGCAGCCCCACACGTTGTCGATCAGGTTGAGCGACACGAACAGTGCGTAGACGGGCACCATCATCGCGGTGATCGGCAGGCCGGTACCGAACAGGATGCTGTACAGGAACGGCTTGTTGACCCGCATCTTGTACCGGGACAGCGGGTACGCGGCGAGCAGCGCGAACACCACGGTGACGACCGCGGTGCCGCCGGAGAGCAGCAGGCTGTTCGCGAGCGGGATGAACGACAGCTCGGGGGTGAGCACCTTCGCGAAGTTGTCGAGCGTGAACTGCGAGGGCAGCTTCACCGACAGCGAGGCCTGGGTGTCGAACGAGGCGAGCACGAGCCAGAGCAGCGGCACCGCGAAGCACACCGCGATGACGAGCAGCACGACGTTCGACACCCACCGCATGGTGCGGCCGCGCGGTGACGTCATGTGCATCGACCCCGGTGCGGTCACCGAGCGGGTCGTGGTCTGGTCGAGGGACGGGGCTGTCATGGCCATCAGTCCACCTCCGGCTTGAGGGCCCGGATGTAGATGATCGAGAAGACCGCCCCCACCACGAGCAGGATGGTCGCGATCGCCGTCCCGAAGCCGAGCTGCGAGAACTTGAACGCCTCCTGGTACGCCAGGATCGGCAGGGTCGACGAGTTCGTGCCCGGACCGCCGCCGGTCATCACGAAGATCAGCGTGAAGACCGACAGGGTCTGCAGCGTCGTGAGCATGAGGTTCGTCGAGATGCTCCGGCGGATCACCGGGAGCGTGATGTAGACGAGCCGCTGCCAGCCGGTGGCTCCGTCGACCTCGGCGGACTCGGTGATCTCCTCGGGGACCTCCTGCACGGCGGCCGAGTAGACGAGCATCGAGAACGCGGTGCCGCGCCAGATGTTCGCCAGGATCACGGCGAGCATCGGGTACGTGTAGAGCCAGTTCGCGCCGGTGATCCCGATCGACGCGAGGAACGTGTTGAGCGTCCCCTCGTCGTTGAAGAACGCGTACGCCGCGAAGGACGCCACGATCTCGGGCAGGACCCACGCCGCCACCACGAAGGTGCCGACGATCGCCCGGACGGCCTTGTTCGCCGAGCGCATCAGCAGGGCCAATCCGAGGCCGAGCACGTTCTGTCCCACCACGGCCGAGGCCAGCAGGAAGACGACGGTCAGGATGACGGACTTCGGGAAGTCCGGGTCCTGGAACAGCTCGACGTAGTTCTGGAACCCGACGAACTGCTGGTCGGCCGCGCTGGCGCCGGTCAGGGCCGAGTTGGTGAACGACCCGTAGAACGACGAGATGACGGGGCCCAGCAGGAAGATGACGAGGAGGACCAGGGCGGGGATGAGCGGAACCGCTCGTCCGACGTTCCGCAGCGGTCGCCGCTTGCGCGGCACGGGTGGATCGGTGCGCTTCGGCGCACCGGGCGCCGACAGCGTCGGCGCGAGGGGGGTGCTGGACACGATGGGTGCCTTCCGGGTGCGGAGGGGTTCCGAAGGTGGGGAAGAGCGGACTGGGCCCCGACCGCCGGTTCCGACGCGCCGCGGAGCTTGCGGAGCGGCGCGTCGGCCGTGCGGTTGGGAGAGGCGCGGTGCGGGACCGCCCCGCGCCTCCAGTCCGTCAGTGGGTGACGTCCGTCAACCAGCGGAGACGGTGTTCTCCTTGCCGACCACCTGCGTGACGGCCTTGTCGTAGGCGGCAGCCGCGTCCTTCGGCGACTGCTGACCGGTCATGACCGCTTCCATCGCGACCTGGATCGCGTTGGAGACCTGCGAGTAGTCACTCGTCGCCGGGCGGAAGTTGGTGTTCTCCACCAGCCCCGAGAAGAACTTGAACGTCGGGTTCGCCGCCGTGTAGGCCGGGTCGTCCGCGACGTCCTTCCGGACGGCGATCTGGCTGTTCTCGGTGTCGTACTTCAGCGAACCGTCCTTGTCGAGGAAGCTCGTGATGAAGTCGAACGCCGCCTGCGGGTTCTTCGACTTCGCGCCGACCGCCAGGGTCCAGCCGCCGGACATCGAGTTGTAGCCAGGAGCCTGCCCGTTCTGGGTCGGCATGGGTGCCTGGCCCATCACGTCGTTCCACTCGGGCCACGGCGCGGTGCCGGACTTGAGCCACGTGCCGGACTGCCACGAACCGTCCAGGTCGATCGCGAGCTTGCCCTTCGGCAGCCACGTCTGGGCGATGGTCGTGCCGACGTTCGTGTCGAGCGCCTGCTGCGGTGTCGGGCCGAGGCCGCCCTGGTAGACGTCCTTCACGAACTTGAGCGAGTCCTCGAACTGCTTCGATCCGGTGACCCACTTCTTGTCCTTGTACAGGGTGTTGCCGGAGCCGTCGGCGCCGTACAGGAGCATCTCGAAGCCCTGCATGGTCGAGGCCTCGCCCTGCGCCTTGCCCGAGTAGATGTTGAACGGGATGACGTCGGGCTGCTTCTCCTTGATGGTCTTCGCCGCCGCGAGCACGTCGTCCCACGTCTTCGGCTTCCACGGGACGTCGAGCCCGGCCTTCTTGAAGATGTCCTTGTTGTACCAGAGGGCTCGGGTGTCGGTGCCCATCGGGACGCCGTAGATCTTGCCGTCGTCACCCTGCCCGGCCTGCTTGGCGTTGTCGAAGAACTGGTCCCACTCGTCCCACTTGTCCGTGTACTTGTCGAGTGGCAGCAGGTAGCCCGCCTCGGCATCGGCCTTGACGAGGAACGTGTCCTCGTACATGACGTCCGGGGCGGTGGCCGGCGCCTTGTTCATGAGCGCGAGCTTCGTGTAGTAGTCGTTGCCCTGTGCCTGGATGGGCACGAGGGTGACCTTCTTGCCGGGGTTGTCCTTCTCGTACTGCTTCTTGACGACCTTCATCTGGGCGTCGAGCTGCTGGAAGGCGCCGAACTTCTGGTACGCGATCTTGATCGTGTCGCTCGAGGCGGACCCCGAGCTCGAGCAGCCAGCCAGACCGACTGCGGCCACGGCCACAGCTGCGAGTCCGGCGATGATGCGGGTGCGTTTCATCGGTGCTCCTTTGCACGGGTGATGTCCGCGGGCACCATCGCCCGCGCGCAGGATTAGTCCACCGTATTGACTTAACCGTGTCAAGGAGTTTCTCGGGCCGATTCGGGCGTACCGGGTCGAATCGGGCGTACCGGGTCGAATCGGGCGTACCGGGTCGGAAGTTTCGACCAGGTACGCCCGATTCCGCTTCCCATCGCGCGCGTTCTGGGAAGGAACGTCCGTCAGGAAATCGGGGTCGCGCTCCCCGTCACCGTGATCCCGCCGGCCTCGGGCACGTCCACGAGCAGCAGACTCGGACGCCCGACGTGTCGCCCCTGCCGGATCGTGACGCGGTCGCCCGGATGCGCTGCACCGATCTGCCGCAGGTACGCCCCGGTGGACGCCGCTGCCGATCCCGTCGCCGGGTCCTCGGTGATGCGCCCGGCGGGGAACAGGTTACGCGCCTCGTACTCCCGGTCGCCGGTGCGGTGCAGCACCGTGACCGTCCCCGCCCAGCCGGCCTCGCGCTTGAGCTCGGCGAGGGGCCCCGGCGCGAACCGGAACTGGTGGAACAGCTCGCGGTCGTGCAGCACGAGCACCGGGTGCCAGTTGCCGGCGAAGGACTCCAGCACCGGGAACCCCGGAGCGATGTCCGCGGCCGAGAGCCCGAGCAGGTCGAGCAGCCGCGCCAGCAGGGCCGGGTCGATGTCCCGTGTCGCCGGCTCGACGCTCGTCATCGCGACCTGCACCGCTCCGTCCGCACCGACCGTGGCGTCGAGCGCGACCTCGCCGGCCAGGGTCGTGAACACCCGGCGGCCCGGCCCCTCGCGCTCGGCCAGCGCGACGGCCAGTGCGACGGTGGCGTGCCCGCAGAACGGCACCTCGGCGCTCGGCGAGAAGTAGCGGACCCGCGGCCCGGTCGACGTCGCACCCACGACGAACGCGGTCTCGGGGTACCCGACCTGCCGGGCGATCGCGAGCATCTGGTCGTCGGACAGCCCGGCTGCGTCGAGCACGAGCCCGGCGGGGTTGCCACCGCCCGGCTCGGCGGCGAAGGCTGTGTACCGAAGGATCTCCTGCTGCATCCCCCGACGCTACTGCGGCGTCACGACCGGGTGCGCGGGCCGATCACCGACGGGTGGCCCGGACTGCTGCGGCGCGGCGGGTGGCTCCGAGGGCAGCGCGAGGAACACGGCCAGCGCGATGCTGCCGGCGGGCACGAAGTACAGCAGGACCCACCACCCGGAGCGGTTCGTGTCGTGGAGCCGCCGCACCGCGATCGCGATCCAGGGCAGCAGCGCAGCGAGGCCGACGACCACGAAGACCCCCAGTGCGATCTGGGCGAAGACGGGCATCGACGTGAGCAGGAACCACCAAACCGGGAACGGGTTGAAGGACCGCAGCGCCTCGTCGAGGACGCGCGCTTCCTCCGGGCTCGGCATCGGCGGCGGCGTCGTGACGAGTCCGACGCCGGACACGACGTTGATCGCACTCGAGATGATCATCCACCACAGCGCCCACCACCAGAACTCGGCGCGAGCGGCACGACCGCGGAACACCAGGTACCCCCGCCAGAACCGCGAGAACGAGGCGGTGAAGGTGGCCTGGTGCCAGGGGACCCCGACCGGCGGCTGCTGCGTCTGGTGCACCGAACCTGCTTACCGGGGCGACCTGGGCGCTCCTGAGTACTCCTCGGCAGGCCAGACGTGCTGCGGTGCCCGGGTGGGGGTAACCCCCGACCACTTCCGGGTGCGCACGTGATGTTTCAGCGTCGCCTCCGTCGTGAGACTGGATCCATGAGCACCGACACGCGCCCCACCACCGCCCGCCGCACCCTCCGGATCGCCCTCGCCTCCACCGCCGCGGTGTCCGCCCTGCTGCTGACCGCCGGCTGCAGCGCGATCCAGGACATCGTGCCGAACAAGACCCCGCAGAAGCACTTCGACGCGTACTCCGACGCCCCGCGCTCCGGGGAGTCCGAGGACCTGACCTTCTTCATGCCGAAGTGGGTGCCGGAGGACGCGAAGGACATCGACGTCCGTCTCCACGTCTCGCAGCCCGGGTACGTCATCGGGTTCGCGTCGAAGGACGGCGTCGACGTGGACGACTGCACCCCGCTCGACGAGTCGTACGGCGGCACGGCGATGACCGCCGACTTCCTGCCCGAGGAGCTCCCGACGAAGGGCCTGGTCGCCTGCGGCGACGGCCGCGCGGTCACCGAGATCGACGGCCGCTGGTACGGCTGGACCACGAAGGACGCCATCCCCGGTCAGGACGACACCCAGACCATGCACGGCACCGAGCACTGAACGAGCACCGAGCGCTGAACGCACGCACCCACCGGCCTGGAGGCGCGGGGCGGCCCCGCACCGCGCCTCCAGTCCGCCGCGCGGTCGCGCCCACCGCCCATGGTGAGCAGCAATGGTCGGGTCCGCTGTGCGAACCCGACCATTCCTGCTCACGAACTGTGCCCGTGGGGCGTGGGGACTACTCCGCGGCGGCCGCGGTCCTGCGGCGACGCACGATCAGCACACCCGCGCCCGCCGCGAGCAACAGGAACGCCACCAGCGCACCGGCACCCATCCCGGCGGCACCCGTGAACGCGAGCTGCCCATCCACGGTGATCGTGATCGGGGTCCACCCGATCAGACTCCCGTCCGCAGCCGTCACCGCCAACCGGTGCGCACCAGCCGCGGTGTCCGCCGGGATCGTCACCCGCACCGTCCCGTCAGCAGCGACCACCGCGGTTCCGATCAGCGTCGGCTCCGAGAACAACCACACGTTCACGACGTCACCGGCAGACGCGGTGCCGACCGCCACCGTGATCGTCTCCCCCGCACGAGCCGACGCCGGAGCCGACACCCCGCCACGGTTCGCCTCCGTCAACAACGACTCCGACGGCGCCACCGGCACGACCGGGGCAGCCGAGGGACCCGGAGTCGGGACCGCAGTGGGCGTCCCACCCGGGGTCGGCGCCGGCATCGCGCCGCCGTCGCCCGGGGTCGGGGTCGGCGTGGGCTCCGTGCCCGGGTCGGTGTCGCCGCCCTCGCACGGGTACGTCCCCGTGCGGAGCGAGAACCCGTCCGTGTCGTTGTCGTCCGCGTAGAAGGTCGCGCGCTCCCCGTCGGTGCAGATGCCCGAGATCGCGAAGCCCTCGTTGGCGAGCGTGCGGTCGGCGGCCGAGGGCGCCTCGTACAGCGTCGAGGCGGTGAATGCCCCGTCGTTCACCTCGTACAGTGCAGTCCGGCCGGAGCACACCTCGTCGCAGACCACCCAGAGCGCGTCGAGCGTCGGGTCGAACTGCACGTCGGCGACGACGGCGAGCGAGGTCGCGATCGTGGCGACCCGCGCCGAGGACCCGTCGTCCATCAGGGCGTAGGCGTACACGCTCGCGGTGCCCTCGACCCCGACGAAGAACAGCCCCTCGCCGTGTCCGGCGTAGCGCGACGGTGCGTAGGCGGCGCCGGTGCGCTCGTCGGTGAAGCCGTGCGCGGTGAGCCAGGTGTCCGGGATCCAGGTGACGCCCTCGAGCCCGGCGTTCGCGCCGAGCCCGGGGAAGTCGGCGGCGAGGTTCCACTCGTCCGTGGCCCGCAGGGTGCCCTCGGAGCCGTCGGTCGTGGCGTAGCGCAGGACCGACGGGCGGCTCGTGCTCGACACGTCGTTGTTCCGCTCGGTCGACACGTAGACGGCGCCGGGGTCGTCGCTCGTGACGGTCACGCCCTCGGCGTCCGGTGTGCCCGTGCCGTCGGCGTAGCGCAGGTCGGTGCCCGCGGCGTTCGACGGTGCCCAGCCGCCCGCGCCGTCCGAGGTCAGGTGGTAGAGCAGGCCGTCGCCGTTCTGCACGGCCCAGACTTGCCCGTCCCGCGAGGTCTTCGAGGTCGTCCAGTCGAGGCCGCTCAAGTCGCCCGTGAAGGTGTCCTCGTCGTCGAGCACGGTCTCGTCCGGGCCGCCGGGCCAGGCCTCGGCGGTGACGACGCCGGCGAACCGGTTCGCCGCACCCTTCGTGGGTGCTGCCGTCTCGGCGAAGTCGCCGGTGCCGTCGGGGTTGCGGCCGGACGTGGTGGCGGCGTGCGCCGTCCACGAGGTTGAGTCGACGACCGCACCGCGGGCGTCGAAGAGCCGCGCGGAGTCCGCCTTGCCGAGTCCGAAGCCGAACGCCGCCTCGTCGAGGACGGTGAAGCCCCCGGCCGCGACGGTCGTGCCCGCGGGGATCGTGTACGCGTGGTCGTCCTCGCTGTCGCGCAGCACGTACCCGCCCAGGTCGACGGTGGTGCTGCCGGTGTTGGTCAGCTCCACCCAGTCGCCGGGGGTGCCGTCCTGCGACTCGACCTCGTTGATGCGCACGGGTGAGGAGCAGTCGTTCGCAGCGCCCTTGGTCGACGCCGTGGTGTCCACGAGCGGTCCGACGCCGTCGGCGCAGCGACCGTAGGTGACACCCGCGTGGGTCGTCCAGGCATACCGGAGCACCAGGTCGCCGGCGGGGTCGTACAGGCGCGCGGTGTCCGCACCACCGAGTCCGAAGTCGAAGCCGGGGGCGGTCGCGGACAGCTGGTCGACGACGAAGTACCCGCCGGCGGCGATCGTCGAGCCGCTGGGCAGCACGTACGCGTCGTGCGAGCCGTCGGAGTCGAGGAACGCGTACCCGGTCAGGTCGACCGCGGTGTCCGAGGTGTTCTTGAGCTCCACCCAGTCGGTGTCGTCGGCGTTCGACTCGACCTCGTTGACGACGAGGCCGTTCGCCGCGACGGCGCCGACTGCCGGGTCGTCGTCACCGACGGCGGCGAGGGCGGGGCTGGCGGTGACGACACCGGCGGCGACGACCAGGGCGGTCGCGACGGCGGCGCCGATGCGCAGGGTGGGCGGGCGCAGGGTCGGTGGGCGCAGGGCGGGAGCGCGCATGCAGGGTCCTTCTCGGGGGAGCGAGCGGGCGGAGACCTGCACGACTGTTCAGCATCCACGCGACCGGCCGGTGGCCGCGGGGTGAACGGGCGGTGTCCCGGGTCGCGCCCGGCGCCCTGGACCCGCCGCGTGCGGACGGGAGGCGCAGGGCGGGCCCGCACCGCGCCTCCCGTCCGCCCTGCGGTCGCGCTCACCGCATCCGGTGAACAGAAGACGTCGAGTCCGCACGGCGAACCCGACGTCTGCTGCACACGCGTTGCTCGAGGTGTCAGCGCTCGGTGACCTCCGAGAAGTCCGGCGTCCCGTCGGGCAGCGCGGGCAGGGGCGTGCCGTCGACGTAGCGGGGCCAGGCAAGGGCGCGGGAGGCCGACGGACGGGACGCGTAGCGACGCCCGTCGGACGCGACGACCGTCTCGGGCGCGGGACCGGGGGTGGAGGCGGGAGCGGGCGCAGGTGCGGGAGCGAGCGGCAGCGGCAGATCGGGTGCGGGAGCCGCGGGCGTCGGCGTCGCGCTCCACGCCGGCTGCTGCTCGGGCACCGGCCACGTCGCCGACGGCAGCGTGGCTCGCGGACGGAACAGGGCGTTGCTGAGGGGCACCACGACGGTCCCGAGCAGGTCGAGGATCACCACCACCCAGACGAGCCGCCAGTAGCCGCGGGCGTAGTCGACGTCCGGCGCGAGCAGCGGGATCGAGAGCAGCAGTGCGAGCAGGGCGATGACGCCGACGGTGGCCTTCGCGACGACCTGCAGGACGGGCGTCGGGTAGCGCCGGTGGATCACGAGGAGCAGGTGGACGTGCAGGAGTGCCACCCGGGCGACGCCGACGAGCCAGATCCAGTGCCAGAAGTGCTCCAGGACGAACCAGATGCCGTCACCGGAGACGCCCGTCGGCACGATCCACACTTTGTACAGACCGGCGACGAGCAGGTACATCGACGTGGCGATGCTCGCGAACGCGAAGATCCCCGACCGCCTGGACGAGACGTCGGCGTCGTACCAGGACAGCAGCGCGAAGACGACCACGACGACGATCGTCAGGAGCAGCTGGACCGCGACCCGTCCGAAGTCACCGAGCAGCACCGCGGCGATGCCGACCAGGCCCGCGGCCACGACCGCGCCGATGATCGTCCGGAACACGAGCGGGCGCACCCTCGCCCACCGCGGGTCCATCGTGCCGTCCGTGTCGTTCGCGCTGTCCGTGCTGGCCGTGCTGTCCGTCATGTGTCCCCCGTCGATCCCGCACACCTGGCGGCTGCGTCGGATCGCAGCGTAGCGGGCCGGGGCGGAGTGCTCCGGCCGGGCAGGGCGCCGAGCGACGACGCCCCTGCCGTCAGCGCCGGATGAGCAGGGTGCTGGCCCGCGGCGAGAGCGCGGCGTCGAGCACCAGGCAGGCGGCACCCACGGCGGCGACGTCGGCACCGCGGTCGCTCTCCACCACCTGCACGGCGTGCTTCGGCACGAGCAGCGGCGACCCGACGATGGCGGTCCGCGCGGCCGGCAGGGCAGCGCTCGCGATGCGTGACCAGAACGGGCCGCCGAACACCACGCGGTCGATGTCGAGCAGGTTCACGATGAGGACGACGGCGTTGCCCATGACGGTGCCGGCATCGGCCGCGAGCGTGACGGCGGTGTCGTCCCCGTCCGCGATGGCCGCGGCGAGCTCGTCCCACGCGGCGTTCACGGCGTCGACATCGGCGGCGTCGGTGGCGTCGGTGGCATCGGCGGTGCCCCCGGCATCGGCACCAGCACCGGCCCCGGCACCACAGCCGGACAGTGCGAGACCCCGCGACCGCGCCACCCGCACCAGCCGGTCCGGCGCGACGGCTGCACCGACCTCGCCGCGCGTGCCCGAGCCGTCCGGGGTGCCCGCGAGGGACCCCTGGTCGACCATGATGTGCCCGGCGTCGCCCGCGTTCGACCCCACCCCGCGCACGGGTTCGTGGTCGACGACGAGCCCGACGCCGAACCCGGTGCCGAAGTACACGAACGCGAAGTTCCGGGCCGAGGACTCCCCCGCCAGGAACATCTCGCCGACCGCCGCGGCCGTGACGTCCTTCTCGAGCAGGACCGGGTAGCCGGTGGCCTCGGCGAGCGCATCGCGCAGCGGCACGTCCCGCCACCGGGGCAGGAACGGCGGGTCGACCACGATGCCCGCCTCGACGTCGATGGGGCCGGGGCTCGCGATCCCGACACCGAGCACGCTGTCGACGGCCACCCCGGCGTCGGCGACGAGCCCGTCGACGGCCGAGGCGATCGTGCGAACCACCTCGGACGGGTCGTCGGCGGTGGGGGTCGAGGTCGTGGACGCGGCGACGACGGTGCCGGCGAGGTCGAGCAGCACGTAGGTGACGACGGCCGGGTCGACGTGCACGCCGACCGCGTACCGGCTGCCCGGTTCGAGCCGCAGGATGGTGCGGGGCTTCCCGCGGCCCGAGACGACGGTGCCGGACTCGACGATCATGCCGGCCTCGATCAGGAACCGGGTGACGTTCGACACGGTCTGCGCGCTCAGGCCGGTGCGGGCGGCGAGTTCGACGCGGCTCAGGCCGTCGGGCGAGCGGCGGACGGCGTCGAGGACCACGGTGCGGTTGAACCCGCCGATCGACGGGAGGTTCGCTCCGCGTCGATGCTCTGCCATGCCGCGACCATACCGCGACGCCGCTCGGGCACCCGCTCGCGTGGTCCGGTCAGAGCGCCCTGTCTTGGATCAGCCCGCCGGACGTCCGGTCGACGACCGCACCACGAGCGAGACCGGGAGCGTCGCTCCCTGCAGTGCCCCGTCGCCGATCGCCGCGAGCAGCCGCTCCACGGCCACGGTGCCCATCAGGGCGGTCGGTGAGTGCACGGTCGTCATGGGCGTGGGCAGCTGCGCCACGACCGAGATGTCGTTGTAGCCGACGATCGACAGGTCGTCGGGCACGCGGAGGCCGCGTTGCCGTGCGGCGCCCATCACGCCGATCGCCGCGGTGTCGTTGACGGCGAAGATCGCGGTCGGCGGGTCCGACAGCGAGAGCAGCGTGTGCGCGCCGACGACGCCTCCCTCGACCTCGAAGTCGCTGTGGACGACGAGCGCGTCGTCCACAGCGAGGTCCCGCTGCTCGTGCGCCAGGCGGAACCCGGCCACCCGCTCCACGGCGGTGCTGGCGTGGCGCGGACCGGCGATGACGCCGATGCGGCGGTGCCCCAGCGCGAGCAGGTGTTCCGTGGCCATCCGGCCGCCCTCGACGTCGTCACCGACCACGGCGGGCATCCAGTCCCCGGGGTGGCGGTTCGTCGCGATGACCGGCACGGGGAGGTCCATCAGCCGAGGGTTCGGGGACGACAGGTGGAGCGAGCTGACGATGAGGCCGTCGACCTGTCGGGAGAGCAGGAAGTCGACCGCATCGAGCTGCGCGCCCATGTCGTCCGGGGGCGTCGTGAGCAACAGCTGGTACCCGGCAGAGCGGGCGGCCGACTCGACGGACTGGCAGATCGTCGCGATGACCGTGTCGGCGAGCCGTGGCATCACGACGCCGATGGTGTTCGACCGCCGGGTCCGGAGCGATGCTGCGAGTCGGTTGGGGCGGTACCCGAGCTCGGCCGCCGCCGCGATCACCCGCTGTGCCGAGGCGCTCCACCCCTTGGTCGGCTCCGCCTGTCGGAGCACGCGCGACGCCGTCGAGATGTGCACGCCGGCGAGCGCAGCGATGGCCTGCAGGTTCACGTCACCACGACGATCCTGCTGACCGTGTCCGGCCGGGTCGTCGCTCGTACTGCCCATCCGTCGAGTCTAGGTGACAGATCGTCGTCACACCGTGCGGCGCGAACGTTTGCAGGTGCCGCGCCCGACGACAGCCCGGACGAGCCGAAACACACTGGTTACACGGTTGGACGTCGATCGAAACAGTCGACTGTCAGGATTCCGGTCAATGCAAACGATTGCACGAATTGCAGCAACGACGAGAGACGGTGTCCCATGGTGAAAGAGATCTTCGTGTCCTTCGGCGTCGACATCGACGCGGTCGCAGGCTGGCTCGGCTCCTACGGAGGGGCGGATTCCCCCTCGGACATCCAGCGCGGGATCTTCGCGGGACAGACCGGCGTCTCCCGTCTGCAGAAGGTGTTCGACCGCGCCGACATCGCAGCGACCTGGTTCATCCCCGGCCACTCGCTCGAGACCTTCCCGGACCAGTGCAAGGCCCTGTTCGACGCCGGCCACGAGATCGGTGCGCACGGGTACAGCCACGAGAACCCCGTGGCGATGACCGAAGCGCAGGAGGACGCGGTGATGGAGCGCTCGGTCGAGCTGATCACGCGACTCACGGGTCAGCAGCCGACGGGCTACGTCGCGCCGTGGTGGGAACTGAGCAGCTACACGCCCACGCTCCTGGAGAAGTTCGGGTTCAGCTACGACCACAGTCAGCAGCACAAGGACTTCGTCCCCTACTACTCGATCGTCGGCGACCAGTGGACACCGATCGACTACTCGCAGGACCCGCACACGTGGATGACGCCGCTCGTCCACGGGAGCGAGATCGACCTCGTCGAGATCGCGGCGAACTGGTACGTCGACGACCTGCCCCCGATGATGTTCATCAAGTCGAGCCCGAACAGCCACGGCTTCGTCAACCCGCGCGACGTCGAGCAGATGTGGAAGGACCAGTTCGACTGGGTGTACCGCGAACTCGACTACGCCGTCTTCCCGATCACGATCCACCCCGACGTCTCCGGCCGGCCGCAGGTCCTGCTCATGATCGAGCGGCTCATCGAGTACATCGGGGGCCACGAGGGCGTCCGGTTCGTCACGATGAACGAGATCGCCGACGACTTCCGCGTCCGCTTCCCGTTCGCGCAGCCCGAGCGTCCACGCGAGTACTGATGTGCGGCGGATGTGGCGGCAACGGCGGGCACCGTGACTGGTACGCCGCCGGTGTCGAGGACACCCCCGCGGCGCGCAAGCGGGCGCAGCTCCGGCTGGCCGCCTGGGCGACCCGGCTCTTCGCGGACGATCGGATCCGCGTCCACGAGGTCCCGGGCACCGTGCGGCTCGTGATCGTCGGGCCGACCGGCAAGCGCGTCGTGGCCCAGGGCGTCGACGGGGTCCTGGACGCGGTCGAACAGGTCGGCGCCGGGCGCACGGACTGGTCGGCCGTCGCCACCCGTGTCCGCAGGGCCGACCCGCGTGACGACACCGACTGGGAACACCGCAGCCTCGCCCGCGCGGTCGATCGACGAAGGGACACCCTGCCGTGACGGACCCCGCGCTCCCCCGGATCGTGTACCTCGCCCTCGGCGGGACCATCGCGAGTGTCACCTCGGGCGATCCGCGCGACTGCGGCGCTGTCCCGCGGATCGCAGCCCGCGACCTCCTCGCCGGTGTGCCGGCCATCGCGCAGGTCGCACGGGTCGAGGCCCGCCAGCTCGGCATGGTGCCCTCGCCCTCGCTCGACTTCGACGACGTGCAGCGAGCGCTCGATGCCGCGCGGGACGCCGTCGGCTCCGGAGCCTCGGGCGTCGTGCTGTCGCAGGGCACGGACACCATCGAGGAGACCGCGTACCTGCTCGACCTCGCCTGGGACCGCCCCGAGCCCCTCGTGGTGACCGGAGCGATGCGCCACGCCTCCTCGCCCGGCGCGGACGGTCCGGCGAACCTGTTGGCGGCCGTGTGCGTGGCCGCGGCACCGGCAGCAGTGGGACGTGGCGTCCTCGTCGTGCTCGACGACGAGGTGCACGCCGCCGGGACCGTACGCAAGACGCACACCTCGTCGACCGGCGCCTTCGCCTCACCGGGTTCCGGTCCGCTCGGACGGGTCACCGAGGGCTCGCCCGTCTTCCACGCTCCGGCGTCCCGAGCACCCGCGCTCACCACACGCGTCGCACCGCTGCCTCCGGTGGCCCTGCACCGGGTCACCCTCGCCGACGACGGCCGGGTCCTGTCGACCCTGGACGGACTCGGGTACCGCGGCGCGGTCATCGAGGGCTTCGGCGGCGGGCACGTCGCCGAGCGCACGGTCGACGCCGTCCGCGCCCTCGCCGCGCAGATGCCGGTCGTGCTGGCGTCGCGGACCGGCGCCGGTGCGACGCTCACGACGACGTACGGCTTCGCGGGCGGCGAGATCGACCTGCTCGGCGCCGGACTCGTCCCCGCCGGCAACCTCGACGGCCTCAAGGCGCGTCTCCTGCTGGCCGCGCTGCTCGCCCTCGACGCCCCGGACGACCGCATCCACGCGGCGTTCGCCGCCCACGGCCGGGGCTCTCCCCCGACCGGCCACCCCTGACCGCACCCACGCTCCGCCTCCGCCCGTCAGCCCGCGCCGCGACACCGTCGCAGCGCCGCACCGCCGTACCGAGAGGAAGACCATGTCCACCACGACCATCCACGAGCCCGAGGACCTCGAGCTCGCCACCGGGACGTTCCCGACGATCGGGCCGAAGGAGACCAAGCGCGGCGCGACCCTGGCGTTCTTCGCCTGGACGCTCGCCGTCTACGACTTCATCATGTTCGGCACGCTCCTCCCCCGCATCGCCGAGGACTTCGGGTGGAACGAACAGACCGCCCTGCTGGCGAACACCCTCGTGAGCGTCGGTGTCTTCGTCGTCGTCGTCCTCGTCGGTCTGTTCGTGGACCGACTCGGCCGGCGCCGCGGCATGATGATCACGATCGGTGGCGCGGCCCTGTCGTCGCTGCTGACAGCGGCGTCGACGGGGGTCGCCTCGCTCGTCGGCTTCCGGGCCCTGAGCGGCTTCGGGATGGCCGAGCAGTCGGTCAACTCCACCTACCTCAACGAGGTCTTCGCGCTCACCGAGCTCGAGGGCGTCAAGAAGCGTCGCGGCTTCTTCTACAGCCTCGTCCAGACCGGGTGGCCGATCGGCGCGCTCCTCGCGGCCGCGTTCATCGCCGGCATCAACGGGCTGTTCGGACAGGAGTCCTGGCGGCTCGCGTTCCTCATCGCCACCGTTCCGGCGCTGTTCGTCCTGTTCCTGCGCAAGGGCATCAAGGAGACGCCGCAGCACCGTCTGAACACGTACCTGCGGCAGCTGCGGAAGTCCGGTCGCGCCGAGGAAGCCACCGAGGTCGCCTCCCGCTTCGGCATCGTCGACGAGGGGCCGAACCCGCTGCGGGCGATCTTCGGCCGACGGTACGCACGCAACACCGTCGTGCTCTCGATCGCGTGGATCGTGAACTACTTCGGCATCACCACCACGAGCGTGCTCGGGACGACGATGCTCGAGGGCGTCAAGGGTGTCGACGCGAGCATGTCGCTGCTCATCATCGTGCTGTCGAACGTGGTCGGCGCCGCCGGCTACCTGTTCCACGGCTGGCTCGGCGACATCATCGGCCGCAAGACCACGATCGTCGTGGGCTGGGTGCTCGCGGGTGTCTGCTGGACCCTCTTCGTGCTCGGTCCGGACGACTTCGGCTACGTCCTGGTCACGTACATGCTGACGCTGTTCTTCCTGCTCGGACCGTACGCGTCGCTGCTCTTCCTGCAGGCGGAGTGCTTCGACTCGAGCTGCCGCGCCACCGGGTCCGCGTTCGTCACCGCGATGGGACAGCCCGGCACCATCATCGGCTCGGCTGTGCTGACGGCCCTCGTCGCCGGGAGCATCGGGCTCGGCCCGGCCGCCCTCATCGTCGGTGCGGGCGGCATGGTCCTCTCCGGTCTGATCATGCTCGGGACGAAGCGCGTGGCGGTGATCGACCATTGAGCGCCACGACACCGACCGGCGTGTACTCCGAGTTCTCGGGGAGCGTGGTCGTCATCACCGGCGCCGCGAGCGGGATCGGCGCGGCCCTCGCCGTGCAGCTCGCCGAGTACGGCGCGAACATCGTCATCCCCGTGTTCGCGGGTGACCCGCACGATCCCGCACCCGTCGTCGACGCCGTCGACGCCGCCGGGGGCAGTGCGCTGACGGTCACCGCGGACGTCCGCAGCACCGAGGACGTCGACGCCGTGTTCCAGGCGGCCGTCGACCGCTGGGGTCGCGTCGACCACGTGGTGGCGGGAGCGGGGGTCCTCCGTCGGCAGCCGCTCGACACCATGACCGACGCGGCGTGGGACGACATCCTGCAGGTGGACCTGCACGGTGTGATGCGCACGCTCCGGGCCGGTGCCCGGCACCTCGACCGGGGCGGGTCGATGGTGGCCGTCTCCTCGATCGCGGGCGGCGTGTACGGCTGGGTCGCACACAGCCACTACGCCGCGTGCAAGGCTGCAGTGATCGGCCTCGCCCGGAGTGCGGCAGCCGAGCTGGCACCGCGCGGGATCCGGGTGAACACCATCGTCCCGGGGCTCATCGAGACCCCCCAGTCCTCGGACGCCCAGAACTCGCTCGGCCCGGCGGGCCTCGCCGCCGCGGGTGCGCGGATCCCGTGGGGTCGTGTCGGCCACGCCGACGAAGCAGCCGCGGCCATCCGGTTCCTGCTCAGCCACGAGGCGCGCTACGTCACCGGGCAGGAACTCGTCGTCGACGGCGGCCTGACCATCCTGATGGCCGACTGATGCCCGACGGGACGGTGTTCGACCTCACCGGGACGACCGCCCTGGTGACGGGTGGCGCGAGCGGCATCGGTCTCGCGATCGTGGAGACCTTCGTCGCCGCCGGAGCGCGGGTCATCGCCGCGGACCTCGACGCCGACGGCCTGGCGGACCTCGCCGAGCGGCTGGGCGTCCGGACCATCGTGCTCGACGTCACCGACGAGGACCGGGTCGAGGCCGCCGTGGCGTCGGTCGACGAGGAGTCCGGCGGGATCCAGGTCCTGGTGAACGCCGCCGGCGTCCTCACGCAGGCTCCGCTCGAGGAGCTCCCCACGGCTGACTGGGCGCGCGTCATCGCGATCGACCTGACCGGGGTCTTCCTGGTGATGCGAGCAGTCGGTCGGCGGATGCTCCGCGACGGGCACGGGCGCATCATCAACCTCGCCTCCCAGCTGGCGATCAAGGGCGGCTCCGAGGTCGCGCACTACGCGGCCGCGAAGGCTGGCGTCATCGCACTGACGAAGAGCGCCGCGATCGAGTGGAGCGGACGGGGCGTGCTCGTCAACGCGATCGCACCCGGCCCGATCGTGTCGCCGATGACCGACCGGATGACGGCGCAGTGGCGGACGGACAAGGCCGCCGAGCTCCCGATCGGACGTTTCGGGGTCCCCGCCGAGGTCGCTCCGACCGCCCTGCTGCTCGCGTCGTCGCCAGCGGGTGACCTGTACACCGGGCAGACGCTCGGCCCGAACTCGGGTGACGTCATGCCGTGAGCACCACACGCCGGTCGGCCGGTCGGTTCCGCCGCGGCAACGGTGCGGTCTCGGTCTGCCCCGGTCTCTGGCTTCCGCAGGGTCTGCACCGTTAGCCTGGCCGCATGTCCGACCTGCGCCTGGAAGAACTCTCCGCGAAGACCGCTGCCGCGGCCAACTCCCTGACGCTCAAGCCGGGCCAGGAACAGTTCGTGCAGCCGACCACCTACGGGGTCGCCGAGTCCGACGTCAAGCCGAGCTCCGCGTGGACCCGTGTCGTCCTCGACGACGACGAGGTCCTCGGCCTGATCATCGGTTCCTTCGACGCCGACAACGCGCAGGAAGAGCTGCGCAGCTGCATCTGGCGCGTCAACGTGGCGGCGAGCGCGCAGGGCCGGGGCGTCGGTCGCTTCGCCGTGCACGGTCTGGCGGACGAGGCACGCAGCCGTGGGTTCGAGCGGCTGACGGTCGTGTACGAGCCGGGCGGCGACGACAGCCCCGAGGCGTTCTTCCGCGCCGTGGGCTTCGAGGTCGTGCGCGAGACCCAGTACGGCGACCACTTCGCGGTCCTGACGCTCTAGCGCTGCCCGTCCGACGTGGCATCCGACACTGTGCCCTTCGAAGACGCGGCCGGCGACTTCGGCGCCGCTGTCGCCGAGGTGGTGCGGATGATCCCGCCGGGGCACGTCATGACGTACGGCGACGTCGCCGCAGCCCTCGGGTCGCGGGCATCGCGTGCCGTCGGCAAGGTGATGGCGCACGAGGGCGCCGACCTGCCGTGGTGGCGCGTGGTGCGCGCGGGTGGGCACCCGCCGCTGCACCACGAGGCCCGGGCGCTCGAGCACTACCGCGTCGAGGGGACGCCGCTCGTGCAGGGGACGACGGCCTGGAGGCTCGACATGCGTCGTGCCCGCTGGTCACCCGCCACGGACGCGGACGACCCGTTCTGATCCCCGGCCGCGCAGGTCGGCCCGCCAGGGTGCACCGTCAGGGTCCACCGTCAGCGGTCGAAGCGCGCACCCTTCGGGTTCGCGGGCAGCAGGCACAGCACGTACACGATCAGTGAGCCGAGGCCCGGCAGCACGTGCAGGAACTGCCAGAAGCCGGACAGGTTGGCGTCGTGCAGCCGTCGGGCGCCGAGGGCGAGCGAGCCGATGAGCGTCGCGAGCACCCACAGCATGAACAGGTACGAGCCGACGGGGTTCTCGAGCACCGGGGTGTCCGGCGTGAACACCTGCGGCACGAGCTGCAGCACGAGCCCGATCGCGAGCGACGTCAGCCACCACCACCAGAACTCGGCGCGCGATGCCCGTCCGGTGAACACGGTGTACTTCCGCCAGAACCGTCGGACGGCCTCGGTGAAGGGGGCACCGTAGAAGGGGTCGTGCAGGGCGACGCCGCCGGGCTGCACCACGCTGTCGTTGCTCATGGAGCAAGCCAACCACGTGGTGCAGCCCGACCGGGGCCTAGACGAGCGAGTCGCGCCAGGCCGCGTGCAGCTGGGCGAACCGCCCGGTGCCGGCGATGAGGTCGGCGGGGGTGCCGTCCTCGACGATCCGGCCGTGCTCCATCACGAGCACCCGGTGGGCGATCGCGACGGTGGACAGCCGGTGCGCGATGATCACCGCGGTGCGGTCGGCGAGCAGGGTCTCCAGGCCCTCTTGCACGAGTCGCTCCGAGGGGATGTCGAGCGACGCCGTGGCCTCGTCGAGGATGAGCACCTTCGGGTCCGCGATGAAGGCCCGCGCGAACGAGAGCAGCTGCCGCTGACCCGCCGAGACACGACCGCCGCGCTTGTTCACGTCGGTGTCGTACCCGTCGGGCAGCGCCATGATGAACTCGTGCGCGCCGACGGCCTTGGCCGACGCCTCGATCTCCTCACGCGACGCACCGGGCTTGCCGAGCGCGATGTTGTCCGCGACGGTGCCGGAGAACAGGTACGCCTCTTGTGTGACCATGACGATCGCGCGGCGCATGTCCTTCGTGTCGAGGTCGCGCAGGTCCACACCGTCGAGCTTGACCGAGCCCTGGGTCGGGTCGTAGAAGCGCGCCATGAGCTTGGCGAGCGTCGACTTGCCGGCACCGGTGGACCCGACGAGGGCGATGGTCTGCCCCGACGGGATGTGCAGGTCGAACTCCGGCAGCACGACCTTGCCCTTGTTGTAGGCGAAGACGACGTCGTCGAAGTCCATCTTCCCGGTGGCGTCCGCCAGACGGGTGGGCTTCACGGGGTCCGGCACGCTCGGCCGTTCCTCGAGGACACCCGAGATCTTCTCCATCGCCGCCGACGCCGACTGGTACCCGTTGTAGAACATCGCCAGTTCCTGCGCCGGGTCGAAGAAGCGCTTGGCGTACAGCGCGACCGCGAGCAGCGCACCGACCTCGAGCGTCCCGCCGACGATCCGGAAACCACCGACGATGACGACCGCGGCGAGCGTGGCGTTGCCGATGAGCACGAGCACCGGGTCGAAGGTCCCGAACAGGTTGAACACCTTCGTGTTCGCCACCCGGTAGTCCTCGACGTAGCCGCCGTACTCGTCACGGTTGCGGGACTCCTTGCGGAACGCCTGCACCGCGCGGATGCCCGTCATCGTCTCGACGAAGTGCACGATGACGCGCGCCGAGGTGACACGGGTGGAGCGGAACAGTGTCTGCGAGTTCGTCTGGAACCAGCGGATCAGGAACCAGAGCGGCACGAGCGACACCGCGAGCACGAGCCCGGACGTCGGGTCGAGCAGCACCAGGGCCACGGCGGTGAACGCCATGTACAGCACGCCCTGGATGAGCTGGTTCAGCCCGGAGTCGAGCAGCTCGCGGATCGAGTCGAGGTCACTCGTCTGGCGCGAGATGATCCGGCCCGACGTGTAGGTCTCGTGGAACTCGAGCGAGAGCCGCTGCGTGTGCAGGAACACCCGCTTGCGGAGGTCGAACAGGATCGCCTGGCTGATCCGTGCCGCGAGCACCGTGTACCACGCGGTGAGCACCGCACCGAGGACGGCCACGACGATGTACGTCGCGACGACCCCGAACGCCGGCACCCAGTCGTTCTGGTCCATCACCGCGGGCAGGGCGTTGTCGATGCCCCACGCGATGAGCGCCGGACCCGCGACGGTGCCGGCGGTCGAGACCACGACCACGATCCCGAGCAGCACCAGCCGGAGCTTCAGCGGTGCGGCGAGGGACCCGAGCAGGGCGAGGGACCGGCGCCGCAGGCGCTTGCTCTCGGCCTTCGTGAAGTCCTCACGCTCCTCGCCGCGCACGCCCATGGTGGTGATCGAGGCGGTGACGGGGGCGGCAGCCTGCTCGTCCGGAGCTTCCTGCGGGACGGACGCCGTGCCTCCCGGCAGGTTCTGGTCGGTCTGCTGGCTCATGCCATCGCCTCCTGTCGTGCGGTCGCGTCGTCGTCGTCGAGCGACGAGATGACGTAGCGGTAGTGCTCGTTGGTGGCCATCAGGTCGTGGTGGGTCCCGACGGCCGTGACGACGCCGTTCTCCATCAGGGCGACCCGGTCGGCCAGCGTCACCGTCGACGGACGGTGCGCCACGATGAGCGACGTGGTGTCGGCGAGCACGCGTCGCAGGCCCGCCTCGACCCGCGCCTCGGTGTCGACGTCGAGCGCCGACAGCGGGTCGTCGAGCACGAGCACCGACGGCCGCGCGGCGATCGCGCGGGCGAGTGCCAGGCGCTGGCGCTGGCCGCCGGACAGCGACAGCCCCTCTTCACCGACCCGGGTGTCGACGCCGTCGGGCAGGTCGTCCACGAAGGACGCCTGCGCGATGTCGAGCGCCTCGCGCATGAGCGCCTCGGCCTCGGCACCCTGCACGTCCGGTCGACCGAGCAGCACGTTCTCACGCACGGTCGACGAGAACAGGGTGGCGTCCTCGAACGCGACGCCGACGTGCCGGCGCAGCTCTTCGCGGGTGAGGTCGCGGATGTCGACCCCGTCGATCGTCACCGAACCGCCGGTCACGTCGTACAGACGCGGCACGAGCGAGAGCAGTGTCGTCTTGCCGCAGCCGGTCAGCCCGACGAGCGCCATGGTCTCGCCCGGCTGCAGCTGCAGTTCCACGCCGTTGATCAGGTCCGGGTACTGCGGTGCGGAGTCCTGGTACCGGAAGTGCACGCCGTTGAACGACAGGGCACCGTGCGGCTCCGCGATCGTCTTCGGGTGCTCCGGGTCCGTGATGGTGTTCTCGGAGTCCATGACCTCGAAGAAGCGGTCGACCGCCGTGCGTGTGTCGAACGTCATCGAGAGCAGGAAGCCGATCGACTCGATCGGGAACCGCAGCACCGTCGCCGTCGCGAAGAACGCGAACAGCTGGCCGACGCTGAGCTGCCCCTGCGACGCCAGCCAGATGCCGGCGAGCAGGCACAGCGCGAACGCGACGTCCGGCACGAGCAGCAGCCACAGCCAGATGCCCGCGATGGCCTTCGCCTTCTTGATCTCGGTGCCGCGCAGGGCCTCGGCCTGCTCGCTGAACTCCTCGAGCTTCGCGCCGCCGCGACCGAACGCCTTGAGCACGCGGATGCCGTGCACCGACTGCTCGACGCTCGTGGCGAGGTCACCGACCTGGTCCTGGCTGCGGCGTGCGACGGCGGAGTACCGGCGCTCGAACAGCAGGCCGTTGATCCACAGCGGGATCGACGCGATCAGGAAGATCAGCCCGAGGATCCACCCGAAGGTGAACAGCACGACGAAGCCGACGACGATCGTCACGATGTTCACGACGAGCAGGACGACGCCGAAGGCCAGCCAGCGCCGGATCAGCGACAGGTCCGACACGGAACGGGACAGCAGCTGCCCGGACTCCCAGCGGTCGTGGAACGCGACCGGCAGGTCCTGCAGCTTCGCGTAGAGCGAGTTGCGCATGCTGGTCTCGATGCGGGTCGAGGGGCGCATCACGAGCCGGCGGCGCGAGGCGATGAAGAACGCCTCGAGCACACCGAGGGCGAGCACCCCGAGCCCGGCGGGCCAGATCTGTGCCGAGTCGCGCGACGACAGCGGACCGTCGACGAGCCACTGCAGCACGTAGGGGATTGCGAGCGCCACCAGGGAGGCTCCCATCGCTGCGGCCATGCCGCCGATGAGGCGCCCCTGGTAGGGCTTCACGTAGGGGTAGATCCGCGCGATCGCGCGGAAGGTGGACGGGCGCGCCGTGGTGGGCGACTTGGACATGCGTTGCGTCCTCATGCGTCTGCCGGGTCCCCGGGTCGCGCTGCGCGGTGCGTGCTCGCTGCTTGCTTGCTGCTTGCTTGCTTGCTTGCTTGCTTGCTTGCTGCTTGCTTGCTCGCGTCGCGCGGCTTCGGCCTGGAGGCTCGGTGTGGCGTTGCGTGGTGATCATCGGCCGGGCGCGTGGTCGCGTCTCCGCCGTCACTCGCGTGACGTCGGTCGGGCCGGAGGCACCGAGGGACAGTCGTCCCCCGGGTTCAGGCGGGTGGTTCGCGGACGCCGGTGGTGCTGCGTCGCGGGGCCGTGGGAACGGCCCGACTAGACGGCGGCCGCGGCGCGGGGCCGCGGTGCGATCAGGGATCGCCGTGCGGGAGTGGTCCCCACGACGGACACGAGACCTGCACGGGCGGCCGTCGCCACGGTTCCGGTCATGTTGTCCATCGTCACTCCAGTCGTCGTCTTCGTCACCGTTGTGTCCGCGGTGCCGCCGGTCCCGAGGGATCGTCGGCTGCCTGCCGCGGAGCCTTACAGACTATTCACAGTGACTCACGGCGCGCAATGGTTCGCCACCGATTGTTCACATCAGTGGAAGAAGTGGCGCTCGCTCGTGAAGTACATCGTGACGCCGGCGGCCTTCGCCGCGGCGATGACCTCGTCGTCGCGGACGCTGCCACCGGGCTGCGCCACCGCACGGACACCGGCGTCGAGCAGCACCTGCAGGCCGTCGGCGAACGGGAAGAACGCGTCCGACGCCGCGACACTGCCGGTCGCACGGTCACCGGCACGGTTCACCGCGAGGTGGCAGGAGTCGACCCGGTTGACCTGGCCCATGCCGACACCGACGCTCGCACCATGGTTCGCCAGCAGGATGGCGTTCGACTTCACCGAACGGCTCGCACGCCACGCGAAGGCCAGGTCGGCGAGGGTCTGCTCGTCGGCGGGCTCGCCGGCGACGAGGGTCCAGGTGGCCTGGTCGAAGCCCGTGAAGCGGTCGGCGTCCTGCACCAGGAAGCCGCCGGAGATCTGCTTGACCTCGCGGTCGGCGAGCGCGAAGTCGGCCGGCAGCGTGAGCAGGCGGATGTTCTTCTTGCGCGACAGGATCTCGAGCGCCTCGGGGTCGAACCCGGGGGCGACGACGACCTCGGTGAAGATGTCCTTCACGGTCTCGGCCATGGCCACCGTGACCGGGCGGTTCGCGGCGATGACCCCGCCGAACGCCGAGAGCGGGTCGCAGGCGTGCGCGGCGGCGTGGGCCGAGGCGATCGGGTCGGCGGCGTCGGCCGGGGCGATCGCGATGCCGCACGGGTTGGCGTGCTTGATGATCGCGACGGCGGGCTCGTCGAAGTCGAAGGCCGCACGGACCGCTGCGTCGGCGTCGACGTAGTTGTTGTACGACATCTCCTTGCCGTGCAGCTGCGTCGCCTGCGCGATGCCGGTGCCGTCCGACGTCGTGTAGAGCGCCGCGGCCTGGTGGGCGTTCTCGCCGTAGCGCAGGGTCGCCGACAGCTCGGCCTCGACCGTCAGGTGCTCGTCGAACGCACCGGGGGTCCGGATCTCGCCGGCGGTCGTCGGGGCCGCAGCGGCGGTGACGACGTCGCTCGCGAAGTAGGACGCCACCGCGGTGTCGTAGGCGGCGGTGTGCGCGAAGGCCTGGGCGGCGAGGCGCTTCCGGAGCTCGAGCGTGGTGCCGCCGGCACGGACGGCCTCGACGACCTCGGGGTAGGACGCCGGGGAGACGACGATCGCCACGTTCGGGTGGTTCTTCGCCGAGGCACGGACCATCGCGGGGCCGCCGATGTCGACGTTCTCGACCACGGTCGCGGTGTCGGCACCCGAGGCCACGGTCTCGACGAACGGGTAGAGGTTCACGACGACGAGCTCGAACGGCGCGATGTCGAGGTCGGCGAGCTGCTGCTCGTGCGACTCGAGCCGGAGGTCGGCGAGCAGGCCGGCGTGCACCGACGGGTGCAGCGTCTTCACGCGACCGTCGAGGGACTCCGGGAACCCGGTGACGCTCGCGACGTCGGTGACGGCGTACCCGGCGTCACGGATGGTCTGGGCGGTGGAGCCGGTCGACACGATCTCGACCCCGGAGTCGGCCAGTGCGCCGGCGAGCTCGAGCAGGCCGGACTTGTCGCTCACCGAGATGAGTGCACGGCGGACCGGGACCACGTCACGGTCGCGGTAGAGGCTGGGGTCGGCTGCGTGCACGCTCATGCGCTCGGGGTGCCCTTCAGGTCGGTGGTGCCGTTGGCGATGTCGAGGATGGTCTGGATGAGCAGGCGGCGCTCGACCGGCTTGATGCGGTCGTGCAGCGTCGACTCGGTGTCCCCCGGCAGCACCGGGATGCGCTCCTGCGCGAGGATCGGCCCCGTGTCGACGCCGTCGTCGACCGCGATGACGCTCGCACCGGTCTCGGTGACCCCGGCGGCCAGGGCATCCCGCACGCCGTGGGCGCCGGGGAACTCGGGCAGGTACGCCGGGTGGGTGTTGATGATCCCCGGGGCGAACTCGGACACCACGGCCGGGGGCAGCAGGCGCATCAGGCCGGAGAGCACCAGCAGGTCGGGCGACCACGGGCGGATCTGCTCCGCCAGGGCCTGGCCCCACTCGGCGCGGGAGTCGTAGCGGGTGAAGGGCACCGTGAAGGTCGGGATCGAGAACTCCTCGCCCAGGCCGAGACCCTCGGCGTCGCGGTCGGCACCGATGGCGACGACACGGGCGGGGTACTCGGCGTCGAAGGTCGCTTCGAGCAGGGCTCGGAGGTTCGACCCGGTACCGGAGATCAGGACGACCAGTTCGAGCACGGCACCAACCCTACCGGCAGGCACGGACCCGACGGGCGCTGTTACCGGTCGTCCTTCGGCTGCCGCCACCAGGGCAGCTCGTCCTCGGGGACCTGGTCGGTGACGTCCCACTTCGCCGGGCGGGACTGCTCCGCCGGCTTCGAGGCGGGCGCTCGGGTGCCGGGCTCGACGTCCACGCGGTCCGCCTCGGCCGTCTCGTCGACGTCATCGCGGCCGGCCACGAACTCCTCGGTGCTCCACGGGAACGCGGGCTGGGCGTCGGTCGGCACCGGGGTGGGTGCGGGTGTGGACGAGGCTGCCTGGGCTGCGGGCCGCTCGGGGCTGGGTCGATCCGGCTCGGCGTCGGAGCCGGTCACGCGGTCGCGGAGTGCACCGGCTCGTCCCCGGACGCCCTCGGCCGCACCGGCCAGGCGGTCGCGGAGGCCACCCAGCGCTGCTCGTCCGGCACTACGGCGCTCCGGTTCGGGCTCGGCGGCCAGGCGGTCGGCGGCCACCGCGTCGGTCTTCGCCCAGTCAGGGAGCTCGATGTCGTGGTCGGTGTCGCCGGCACGCGGTGCGACGGGCGCGGGTGCGGAGGCGGGTCGTGCGGGCGCGGAGGCGGGCCGTGCGGGTGCGGAGGCGGGCCGTGCGGGTGCCGCGTCGGCGGGCTCGCTGCCGATCGGCTCGCCGCTGACCGGTTCGGTCACGTGTTCGGTCGTCGCACGGGGCCGTGCAGCGGTCGACCCGTCGTGGGACTCCTCGACCACGAAGCGGTGTACATCGGTGGTGCGCCCGGCACCGGCCTGGTCGAGCGCGGCGAGCAGGGACCCCTCGCCGACGTCGACCCCGGCGCGCGCCGTGTCGTGGGCATCGTCGGGTTCGTCGGCCTCGGTCCAGCGCTCTCGCGTCCACCCGCGGTCCGGCAGCCGGACCAGGTCACTGCCCGCGGCGAGGGCGATGATCGCCGGCAGGCCGATCTCGAGTGCGGCGAACCCGCCGACCGCGAGGGCGTGCGGACCGACGTCGGCAAGGCGCCCGGGGCCGAACGAACCGGAGGACACCCAGGCGATGAGCCCCGTGAGCACTCCGGCCACGAGTCCTGCGACGACACCGCCGAGCGCACGGTGCAGCGCGGAGTCGGCGGCGCCCAGGGCCCGTACCAACCGCGGCCGCATCGAGCCGCCGATCGCGAACCCGGCGATGACCGGCACGAGGATCCAGACGAGCCCGAAGGTGTGACCAGAAGTCGGCAGCGCGCCGAAGACCGGCAGGCCGGGGATCGGGCCCAGGGTCGTGGCGATCGGGGACACGCTCGACCCGGTGCCGATCGCGAACCCGGGGCCGATCAGCCACGAGGTGGCCCACCCGACGAAGTCCGGCAGGAACGCGAGCTGCCCGACGGTGAGTGCGACGCCGCCGATGACCCCGGCGTGCGACTGCTCGTACAGGGTGATGACCTCGGCGAACGAGGTGAAGAGGAGCAGGCCGACGAGCACTGCGGCAACCCCGACGACCACGGCGGTCGCGGCGGTCCCGGCGCGCAGGCCGAACCCGGCGACGGTCCGCCAGACCGCGGGGATGCGGTCGACCAGGTCGATGACCCGCTGGGTGCCGGCGTCGGCGGGCAGGTCACGGCGACGACGGCAGACCTCGGAGGCGGCGAGCGCGGGGATCCCGAACCAGAGCGCCGGCAGCACCACGGCCTGCCAGAGCGTGGGGCGGGTGGCAGCCGAGGTCGACGACAGTGCGACGGCCAGACCGAGGAGCGCGACGACTGCGGTCCCGACCAGCAGCCCGGTGGTGCGGTGCTCGGTCTCCGCGAACCGACGTCCGGCGCGGGCGCCGAGCCAGGCCGTCACGACCGCGAACCCGAGGGCCGCCAGGGTCACGTGGATGGGGTCGGCTGCGCCGCTGACCCCGGTGCTCTTGGCGAGTGCGGACCCGAGCAGGAACGAGACGTCGACGCCGTGCCCGACCAGCCAGACGCTGCCGGTGGCCTTCCAGAACACGTCCCAGTCGACCTGCAGGCCGTACTCGAACCCCCAGAGCAGCGTCAGGGGCACGAGGGCGATCCCGATGCCGACGCCGACCGTCACGACCGCCTCGATCGCGGCGAGCAGAGCGGTTCCCAGGCGGTTCATCGCAGCGAGGATACGTGCCCCTCGCGCGGCCGCCCCGGAGCCGCGCGGCTGCCGACGCAAAACACCGGTGTTCGCAGGACGAACACGCGCAGGACGCGGTTCAACCGACGAACACCGGTGTTTTGCGGAACGGGCTGGTCGCTAGCGAGCGGCGACGACCTCGCGCAGCAGCGCGGCGGTCTCGGACGGCGTCTTGCCGACCTTGACGCCAGCGGCCTCGAGCGCCTGCTTCTTCGCCTCGGCGGTACCGGCCGAACCGGACACGATCGCGCCGGCGTGCCCCATCGTCTTGCCCTCCGGAGCGGTGAAGCCCGCGACGTAGCCGACGACCGGCTTCGTGACGTGCGCCTTGATGAACTCGGCGGCACGCTCTTCGGCGTCGCCGCCGATCTCGCCGATCATCACGATGGCCTCGGTCTCGGGGTCGGCCTCGAACGCGGCGAGCGCGTCGATGTGCGTGGTGCCGATGACCGGGTCGCCGCCGATGCCGATGGCGGTCGAGAAGCCCAGGTCGCGGAGCTCGTACATCATCTGGTAGGTCAGGGTGCCGGACTTCGAGACGAGCCCGATCGGGCCCTTGCCGGTGATCGTCGCCGGGGTGATGCCGACGAGGGACTCCCCCGGGGTGATGATGCCGGGGCAGTTCGGCCCGATGATCCGGGTCGTGCCGCCCTTCGCCTTGGCGTGCGCCCAGAACTCGGCCGAGTCCTGCACGGGGATGCCCTCGGTGATGACGACGACGAGCGGGATCTCGGCGTCGATGGCCTCCATCACCGCGTCCTTCGCGAACGCCGGCGGGACGAAGACGATCGAGACGTCGGCACCGGTGGTGTCGATGGCCTCGCGCACCGAGCCGAAGACCGGCAGCGACACGTCGCCGTGGGTGACGGTGGTGCCGGCCTTGCGGGCGTTCACGCCGCCGACGACGTTCGTGCCGGCCTTGAGCATCAGGGCGGTGTGCTTCGTGCCCTCGCCACCGGTGATGCCCTGGACGATGACCTTGGAGTCCTTGTTGAGGAAGATCGACATGGTCAGTCCCTTCAGGCCGCTGCGGCGGCGAGTTCGGCGGCCTTCTCGGCCGCATCGTCCATGGTCGCGGCGACGGTGACGAGCGGGTGCGCTGCCTCCGCCAGGATCCGACGACCCTCTTCCACGTTGTTGCCGTCGAGGCGCACGACGAGCGGCTTGGTGGCCGCGTCGCCGAGGATGCCGAGCGCGGCGACGATGCCGTTCGCGACGGCGTCGCACGCGGTGATGCCGCCGAAGACGTTCACGAAGACGCTCTTCACCTGCGGGTCGCCGAGGATGACGTCGAGGCCGTTGGCCATGACCTCGGCCGAGGCGCCGCCGCCGATGTCGAGGAAGTTGGCGGGCTTCACGCCGCCGTGGCGCTCACCGGCGTAGGCGACGACGTCGAGCGTCGACATGACGAGCCCCGCGCCGTTGCCGATGACGCCGACCTGGCCGTCGAGCTTGACGTAGTTCAGCCCGCGGGCCTTCGCCTTGGCCTCGAGCGGGTCCTCGCTGGCGGTGTCCTCGAGGTCCTTGTGGCCCTCGTGGCGGAAGTCGGCGTTCTCGTCGAGCGAGACCTTGCCGTCGAGTGCCAGGATCTGGCCGTCGCCGGTGCGGACGAGGGGGTTCACCTCGACGAGGGTCGCGTCCTCGCCCTTGTAGACGTCGTAGAGCTTGACGAAGACGTCGGCGACGGCGTCCTGCAGCTCCGATGGGAAGTTCGCCTGCCGAGCGATCTCGAGCGCGGCGGCCTTGTCGATGCCCGTCAGCGGGTCGACCTCGACCCGGGCGAGCGCCTCGGGCTTCTCGACGGCGAGCTGCTCGATCTCCATGCCGCCCTCGACGCTGGTGAGCGAGAGGTAGGAGCGGTTGGCCCGGTCGAGCAGCACGGAGAAGTAGAACTCCTCGGCGATGTCCGCACCCTGGGCGACCATGACGCGCTGGACGGTGTGGCCCTTGATGTCGAGGCCGAGGATCGCCTGCGCGTGCTCGAACGCCTCGTCCGGGGTCTTCGCGACCTTCACGCCGCCGGCCTTGCCGCGACCGCCGACCTTCACCTGCGCCTTGACGACCACGACGCCACCGATCTTCTCGGCCGCCGCCTTCGCCTGCTCGGGGGTGTCGGCGATGATCCCCTGCAACACGGGGACGCCGTAGGACTCGAAGAGGTCCCTGGCCTGATACTCGAAAAGATCCACGCTGTTCTTCTTCCCGCACGGTTCGTGCGATCGGCATCGGTTTCCCGGTCGCGCACTCCACATCGAGGGTCGCTCGATGTCGAGACAACGGCCGCCACGCAGCCTAGCGCTGCTCGGTGGACGGCCGGTGCACGGATGCCAGGCCCCGGTCCGCTCCGACGCGCATGAGCCGCTGCGCGCACCGCTGGGACCGGCCCGAGCTGGCGCTCGGCACTGTGGATCGGTGCAACCCGAACTCCGTACCCGCGCCACCGAGGTCTTCGGCTGGAAGCTCCGCCCCGACCAGGAGTCCGTCATCGACGCGGTGCTCGAACACCGCGACGCCCTGGCGGTCATGCCCACCGGATCGGGGAAGTCCGCGATCTACCAGGTCGCCGGCCTCGGACTGGACGGCCTCGTCGTGGTCGTCTCCCCGCTCGTGGCGCTGCAGGAGGACCAGGTGGTCGGGCTCGAGCACCATCCCGACGCCCCCCGAGCCGTCGCGCTGAACGCCACGAAGAAGGCACGGGACGTCGCCGACGCGTGGGACGCCGTCGCCGCGGGCGAGGTCGGCTACGTGTTCCTGGCCCCCGAGCAGCTGGTGAAGGACGACGTGCTCGAGCGCCTCCGCGACGCCGGGGTCGCACTGGTCGCCGTCGACGAGGCGCACTGCATCTCGTCGTGGGGTCATGACTTCCGACCCGACTACCTGGCGCTCGGCGAGGTCGCGGAGCGCCTGGGCCGCCCGCCGGTGCTCGCCCTGACCGCGACGGGGTCCGCTCCGGTGCGGGACGACATCGTCGAGCGGCTCGGCATGCGCGACCCGTTCGTGCTCGCCTCGGGGTTCGACCGTCCCGGCATCCGGCTCGAGGTGGTCCGGCACGCCGAGGACGCCGAGAAGCGCCAGGCCGTGGTCGACCAGGTCGCCGAGCTCGACGGGCCGACGGTCGTCTACGTCGCCACCCGCGCGGCGACGACGGAGTACGCCGACGCCCTCGCCGCCCGCGGTCGTCGTGCGCAGCCGTACCACGCCGGCATGCGGGTGGCGGAGCGCGAGGCCGTGCACACCGGGTTCCTGGACGGCGACGTCGACGTGGTGGTCGCGACGAGTGCGTTCGGCATGGGCATCGACAAGCCCGACGTCCGGTACGTCGTGCACGCCGACGTCCCCGAGTCGATCGACGCCTACTACCAGGAGATCGGGCGGGCCGGGCGGGATGCCGAACCGGCCGGCGCCACTCTGCACTACCGCGCCGAGGACTTCGGCCTGCGCACGTTCTTCGCGTCCGGCTCGCCGCGGCCCGCCTCGGTCCGGGCCGTGTTCGACGCCGTCCCGGCGACCGGCTCGATCGCCCGCTCCGCACTGGTGGAGGCCGCCGGCCTGTCGGCCCGCACCGCCGGTCGAGCACTCAACGCCCTGCTCGACGCCGGCGCCCTGCGCGACGACGTGGACGGTGTCTCCCGGGTGCCCGACGGCCCGCAGGACGCCGACCGTGCGGCACGTGCCACCACCGACCGTGCTGCCGAACGGGAACGGGTCGAGGAGTCCCGCATCGCGATGATGCGCCAGCTCGCCGAGACGACCGGGTGCCGCCGGCAGTTCCTGCTCGGCTACTTCGGCGACGAGCTGCCGGAGCCGTGCGGGAACTGCGACACCTGCTCGTCCGGCACGGCACGCGAGGCCTCCGCCCACGTCGCCGACGGTGCGAACGACGAAGCGTGGCCCCCGGATGCGCGCGTCGAGCACGCCGAGTGGGGCACGGGCGTGGTGATGAGCACGGAAGAGGACCGCATCACGGTGTTCTTCGAGTCCGCCGGCTACCGCACCCTCGCACTCGCCGACGTCGAGCAACGCGACCTGCTCGAACGCGTCTGACAGCGGCACGGACGAAGCGCACCGGCGGCCAGCGGACGGGCCCGGCCGGCCCGGGCGGGGAAGGCGCGGTCGCTCGACCACCCGTCGGCGACCGCGCTCCACTCCCCCGAGCATCGGCGATGCTGCCGTGGCGGTGTGACCGGAAGGTGACGCCCGGGTGAACACGACACGAAACCGGACGGCCGCCAAGCGCCGGCGGGTAGGCAGGAAGCCCGCAACGGAAAGGAACCACCATGAGCGACCCCGGCATCAGCCCCGTCGACGACTTCGAGTCCCAGCAGCGTCGCGACGACGACATCGATCGTGAGCACGTCGGCCCGTACGAGGTGGACGAGGCCGAGGAGTCTCTCGAGACGGTGACGAACGACGCGGTCGCCGGCGAGACGGTGGAGCCGCAGCCCGGTGACGGCTCCGACGACGGTCCGACCGGCGGGTCCCCGCGCGAGGGCTCGCCCGACCTGTGGGAGCACGAGAACGAGCAGGACGAGGACCGCGCCGACCTCGGCAACGACCTCGGCACGAAGCCGCTCTGAGCGCTGATCTCTGAGCTGATCAGGCTCCCCCGGAACACGGCTCGGTAGCATCGGGCCGTGTTCCGACGAGTCCGCTCCAGCGTCCGCAGCATGCCCTCGGCGGCGCGGCTGCTGGCGGTCGCGGCGATGCTGCTGGTCGCCGCCGCGGCACACCTCGCCGCCCGCTCGGAGCCCGGTGGCCGCTGGGTCCCGCTCCTCGTCGTCGGCGTCGTCGGTGCGGTCGTCACCGGATCACCGACCCGCCTCTGGCCGCTCCCCGCGATCTGGCTCGTCGCGACGCTCCTCGCCCTGACCGGTGACGCACCCGTCGACGCCTCGTCCGCACTGGTCGCCCTGGTCGTCGGCGCCGTCGCGCTCCTGGCGGCGATCGCCGTGGACCTGAGACCCGTCCTGCGGGCGCGACGCCGACGGGGTGCGGCGTGACCACCCCACGGCCTGGAGGCGCGACACACGACCCGCACCGTGCCTCCCGTCCGCCTGCTGGTCGCGTCCACGACCGTCACCTGCGTCGGTTCCTCGCCGACAGCACACCCGTGGCCGCGGGCGGCCGCGCCATCCTGCTGCAGATCGCCGACCCGGTCGTCGCGGCCGGTGTCCGACGGCACTCGGACTTCGCCCGACGACCCCAGCAGCGGCTCGCGCACACCCTGATGTTCGTCTACGCCGTCGTCATCGGCACGGAGACCGACTCGGCGACCGCGGCCGGCTTCGTCAACCGTGCGCACCGGCCCGTCGCCGGCGCCGACGACGTCGACCGGCAGCTCTGGGTGGCCGCGACCCTGTTCGACTCCGCCCGCCGGGCGCACGACCTGTTCGGCACACGCGTCTCCCCGGCCCGAGCCGAGCAGGTCCTCGCCGCCTACGCCCCGATCGCGACCGCGCTGCGGGTGCCGCCGGAGCGTTGGCCGACCTCGGTGGCGGCGTTCGACCGGTACTGGCAGCGGACGCTGGAGGGGCTCGAGGTCACCGACGACGCCCGTGGGGTCGTCCGTGACCTGCTGCACCCGCGGTTCGCGCCGCTGTGGGTGCGGGCGGCGATGCCCCTCGTCCGCATCGTGACCGTGGGGATGCTGCCGGAACGGGTGCGCACGGCGTACGGCTTCGCGTGGGGGCCGCGGGAGGAACGGCGCTTCCGGCGCACCGTCCGGGTGGTGGCCGGGGTGCGGGCGCTGGTGCCGGGGGCCCTGCTGCGGCTGCCGGGGCCGCTGCTGCTGCGGGCGATGCGGCGGACCGCGAGGCGACACGCCACGGTACGGTAGCGGGCATGTCGGTCGACCACTTCGCCATCACGGTCCCGCGGTCCTGGTTCGAGCTCCCGGTCGAACCGGAACGCCGCGACGACCGGATCAGCGCCCTCGTGCAGGAACGCATCGAGGACCACCGGGAACTGTGGGACCACCGCACCGAGATCGTCCGGGTGCTCCGCCGGTTCGCCCGCTCGGCGTGGGACAGCGGCGCGCGGTACTGCGCCGCGTTCGCCGAGCCGAGCGAGGACGGCATCGTCTCCGGTGCCCTCACCGTGACGGTCCTGCCCGCGCCCGAGGCCGGCGGCGACCCGCTCGCCGCGCTCACCGACCACGTCGCAGCACTCGGCGGTGACGACGACGGCATGCACGTCGACGTGCACGAGGTCCCCCGCGTCGGCCGGGTGCCGCGCGTCTGGGGTGTCTCGACGGTGCAGGCACCGGACGGCCGCGGGTCGTTCGACGTCGTGCTCATGCAGACGTTCGTGCCGGCCGGCGACCAGGTCGCCCTGGTCAGCGTCTCGTCGCCCGCGACCGACCTGGCCGAGCCCCTGTACGAACTGTTCGAGACCGTGACCGACACCTTCGAGCTCATCGACTCCGCCGCGGTCGGCAGCGAGGCGTCCTGATGCGCCTCTGGCCGTTCCGGAAGAAGCGCAAGGTCGTCGAACCCGTCGTCGAACGGGTCGACGAGCGTGACCTGGCACAGATGGCGCAGCGTGGCGAGCTCGCCCGGTCGGTCACCACACCGCCCCCTGCTCCGCGTGCGAGTGCCGACCGGGTCCGGGCGACCGTGGCGCAGCTGCCCGGCCGACCGCTCGGATCGTCCGGCGGCACCACCGCCCGTCGTGACGCCGCCCCCGCCCGCCAGGCAGCGGCTGCCGTGCTCGTCCTCGACGGCGCCCAGCGGGTGACCGTGTCGGGTGGCGGGCTGATCGGCCGTGACCCCGCGAGCGCCCACCCGGACGGCGGACACGCCCACATGATCGCTCTGGAGGACCCGGAGCGGCTGCTCAGCCGCACCCACCTGGAGTTCGGGTTCGGCGCCGAGGGCTCCCTCTGGGTGCTCGACACCGCGTCGGCGAACGGCGTCGAGCTGCAGCGTCCGGGGTTCCCCGCGGCGATGCTCGTGCCGTCGCAGCGCACGACCGTGCAGCCCGGCGACACCGTGGTGTTCGGCGGGCACACGCTCCGCGCCGAACCCGCCGTCGGACTCGTCAGCGAGACGCCGCTGGGCTGAGCAGGCCCCGGACCGGGCCGGATCCGGGCTGCGCAGGCTCCGGCTCCACCCCCGAGGCCGGCGCCCCCGCTGCCGGCGTTAGTCGCCCGCCGGTACCTGCACGAGTCGGAGCGCCTGGTCGGCGTCGTTCAGCAGCGCCCGACCCGCGACGCGGTCCTGGGTGACGAGGCTCTTCGACAGCTTCGTGCCGATCAGGTCGCCGTCGACGGTGCTGAGCGGTGCGAGGAGCATGCCCCGACGCGCCTTCTTCGCGTCGACCTGCCAGCCGCGGAACCCGCTCGCCACGCCCTCGACGTCACCGGCCAGGACGAGCCCGACCGAACGACCCCGGTCGGAGTCCATGATCGCCCGGAACACCGGTTCGGCCGGCGACTCCTTCAGGGCCTCGGCGTCGTCGACCAGCACGAGCGTGAAGCCGTCCGAGCCGGTGTCGATCGCGGCGGACAACCCCTCGGCCCCGATGGCGCCGTCGGTCACCACCGTGACGCGGGGTGCTCCGTCGAGTGCTCGGAGCGGGGACTCACGCGGTGTCACCGCGACGACCGACCCACCCGCCGACAGCACGTGGCGGGCCATCGCGACGAGCGCGGTGCTCTTGCCCGAGCGGGGGCTGCCGCCGACGATGAAGACCGGGGTGTCCTGCACGAAGTCGTGCGTGAACAGCCGGAGCTCGTCGCCGCCGACGCCGAGTGCGACCCGGCCCACCGATGCCTCGGCCGACGGCAGGTACCGCACGGCGTCCGCGAAGGTGATGGAGCGCGGGAGCACGTCGATCCGGAACGGCTTCGGGGCGTCGGCCGGCACGTGCGCACGGACCTCGTCACCGATGCCCCGCAGCGCGGCGGCCTGGTCGCGGCCCCCGAGTCCGCCGGGCAGCACGGCGACCTGGGTCTCCGTCGCCGTGGCGTTGCGGAACCCGCGCCCGGGTGGGATCGACTCCGGCAGCTTCTTGCCGTTGATGCCCTCGTAGTTGTAGTCGCCACGGTCGGCCAGGGCGAGCAGCAGCTTCCGCTCCACCTGGCTCGACATCCGGCCGGACGTCAGGGTGCGGTCGCCGGAGACGACCAGGTGCACGCCGACGCCGACGCCCTCGCGCAGCAGGGTCTGGACGGCATCGTGCAGCGCACCGTTCTCGGCGTCCGCCAGGGTCGCCATGAAGCTCTCCCACTGGTCGAGGAACACGACGATGTGCGGCATCGGCACGGTGCCCGCGTCGGTCCGCTGCTCGGCGATCGACGAGTACCCGCCGGCGGCGAAGGCGGCCTGGCGCTCCTGCACCGTGCGGAGCAGGATGCCGAGCAGCCGCGAGACCCGGTCGGGTTCGTGCCGCTGCACCACGGCACCGCAGTGCGGCAGCGCCCCGAGGGCCAGCAGCGCGCCGTTGCCGCAGTCGATCCCGTACATGTGCACGTCGCCGACGCCGAGCCGCAGGGCCATCGCCCCCGCCAAGGTGCGGAGCGTCTGGCTGCGGCCCGAGCGCGGCGAGCCGATGACGAACAGGTGGCCGTCCGCGTCGAGGTCGAACACCGCCGGGCGCTGCCGCTGGTCACCCGGGTGGTCCTCGACGCCCCAGGCGACCGCCAGCGGTGCCAGGTCGGCGGTGCCGGTCGACTCGACGTCGTCGAGCCCGACGACCTCGCCGAGCGGCGGCAACCAGGGCTTCCGCTGCTCGGGGGTGCCGAGGGCGCGGGTGGCGTCGTCGATCGACGCGACGAGGACGCTCAGGTCGGTGACCTCCACGTCGCTGGCCGCGGCCTCGACGGCAGCCGGGCGGGGGGCTGGATCGCTGTACGAGGCGAACGTGAGCTCGCGGACCAGGGCGGGGCGGGCCTCCTGGTCGTCCGAGCCGGGCCGGCGCCCACCCACACGACCGGACTGGAACGGCAGCAGCGAGGCAGCGCCGAGCCGCACGTAGGCCCGCCCCGGGGTCGACTTGGCGATCCGCGCGGCGTCGTTCGCGCCGATGACGTCCTGGCTCTCCGACTGGTCGGTGACGCGCAGCGCGATCCGGAGGTTCGTGTTCGCGCGGATCTCGGGCGACACGACACCGCCCGGTCGCTGCGTGGCGAGGATCAGGTGGATGCCGAGCGAGCGACCGCGCTGGGCGATGTTCACCAGGCCCTTCACGAAGTCGGGTAGCTCGCGGGCGAGCGAGGCGAACTCGTCGATGACGATGAGCAGCCGCGGCAGGCTCGGGATCGTGTCCCCGTTCGCCGCGCGCTTGGCCTGCAGGTCCTGGTAGTCCTCCAGGTCCTTCGCACCGACCTCGGCCAGAGCGTGCTCGCGGGTGCGCAGCTCGGCGCCGAGCGACTCGAGCGCGCGCTCGACCTGGTGCGTGTCGAGGTCGGTGACCATGCCGACCGTGTGCGGCAGGTCGACGCAGTCCTTGAAGGCCGCGCCGCCCTTGTAGTCGACGAGCACGAAGTTCATCTCGTCCGGCCGGTTCGCCACGGCGAGGGACGCCACGATCGTCTGCAGCAGCTCCGACTTGCCGGAACCGGTGGTCCCGGCGACCAGGCCGTGCGGGCCGTCGTTCCGCAGGTCGATCGCGAACGGCCCGTCGATCGACGCCCCCACCACGGCGGTGGTGCTGCGGCCGCCGAGCAGCCAGCGTGCCTGCACGGCCTCGGACGTCGGCGGTTCGAGCTGGAGCACGTCGAGCAGGCGAGCGGACGACGGGATGGCGCCGTCCTGCACGTCCGGGCTGGCGTCGACGATCGGCGACAGCGACCGGGCGACCCACTCGAGCCAGTCCTGGTCGACCAGGTCCGGGCGTGCGTCGTCGATGCGCTCGCTGCGCTGCTGGGTGACCCGCACCCGGTCGTCGCGGACGACCACCACGGCGTCGCACTCCTCGGGCAGGAGCCGCTCGTCCAGGTCGAGGCAGATGCTGAACACCCCGACCGACGGCCCCTCCTTGAGCACCTGCACGAGCGAAGGCATCGCGCGGAGCCGGCGCGCGCCGTCCATCACGACGACGATCTCGTCGGCCGGCGGGGTCTTCTTGCCGATCCCGGCTTCCTTGCGGGCGTCGATGATCGCGGCGAGCTCGGCGATCGCCCGCGCGGTCGACGCGGCGTTCGAGGCGATGCTCGTCATCGGCTGGTCCGCACCGTCACGGCGGACGTGCGGCAGCCAGGACATCCACTCCCACAGCGACGTGCGTGTGGTGTCGGTGAGCAGCGTGAAGGTGACGTCCTTCGGACTCTGCAGCGTCGCGAGCTGCGCGACCACCCAGTTCGCGAGTCGTCGGGCGTCATCGTCCGGACCGGCGATGCCGATCACGCCGCGCTCGGCCAGGCGGATGCGCACCGGCACGTCCGTCGCGTCCCACGCGACGGTCCGCTTGTGGGACAGCTGCTCCGGGTCCTCGATGGTGACCTCGGAGCGCTGCGTCGCCGTGCCGACGCGGACCAGCAGGTGGTCCGGGTCCGTCCGGCGTCGCTCCCACAGGCGCGGCAGGGGCGTGACCGCCGTCTCGTAGACGGCGGCGGGGTCCGGCGCGCTCGCGATCCAGCGTGCACGTTCGGACTGGAGGCTCTCGGTCGCGTCCGCCTCGATCCGCGCCTTGGTGTCCTCGTACTCCACGACGCGTTGCCGGTACGTCTTCTTGCCCTGCCGGCGGCCCTGGAGGCCCGTGATGATCATCAGGATCGGCGACAGCAGGGCGATGAGCAGGTAGATCCACCGCCCGGTGGTCGACACGAACATGACCGCCATGCCCATCGGCGCCAGCGCCATCAGGATGGGGAGCGCCCGGGCCGGGGGCTCGGTCGGCGGCGGGGGCAGCTGGTAGCGGGTGTGCTCGTCCGGCGGCAGGATGCGCGGCGGCCGGTTGTACTCGAGCGACATGCCGTCGTCCGCCAGGGACAGGTGGGCGCCGCGGTTCGGGGCGCGGCCGAAGCCGAGCAGGACCCCGCCGACCGCGAGCTGTGCGGTCTCGGGCCAGTCGGTCTCCTCGGTGACCGGCTCGCCGTCCAGCAGCGCGCCGGAGAAGCCGTTCGCCGGGCGCACCTTCGCGCCGTCGGCCGTCACCGTGACGAGCAGGGCGATGTCCGGCACCGTGTCGGACCCCGACGCCTCGGCCTCGACCTCGTCCGTGGTGCTCACCGGCACCCGCACGTGCGCGGACGGCGACGTACCGATGGTCACCGTGCCGGTGCTGACCCGCACGATCGTCCCCGCGTGCAGCCCGGACACGATCCGGACCTCGGCGTCGGTCAGCGGGCGGAGCGGCGGCGGCGGCACCTGCTCGAGGCTCCGGCGCACCACCACGCCCTCGCGGACGCCCGACTCGGCGACCGACGCCGAGAGGTCGAGCGGCTGCTCCCCGACGAAGTACACCGGGGTCCGGCCGGAGGCGACGACGTCCGTGGCGATGAGGCGCTCGGCCTCGGCCACCAGCTCGCGCACCGCCCGGGAGTCGTCGCCGTCCACGTAGACGTTCGCGGTCTGGCCGCTCTCGCGGTCGACCATCGTGAACGTGAAGGTCATGGCATTCCCCCGTAGCGTTGACTTCGTGTCGCAGGACGATGGTAGTGTCCCCTGCAACACGCCCCGTTGGGGGGACAAACGAAACTCCGGGGAAAGGGAGTCACACCGTGGCGAACATCAACGTCTCGTACGCAGACCTCGAGGCAGCAGCCTCCGACCTCAAGGCGGGCCAGGCAGACATCGAAGACCGTCTGTCGGCACTGCAGCGCAAGATCCAGCAGCTCATCTCGGACGGCTACGTCACCGACAAGTCGTCGGTCGCGTTCGGCGAGTCCTACGACGAGTTCAACCGTGGCGTGACCCAGACGGTCCAGGGGCTCGAGGGCCTCTCCACGTTCCTCTCCAAGGCCTCGCAGACCCTGTCCGAGACGGACGAGTCGCTGGCCTCCGGCCTCAAGGGCTGACACCGTCGTCGACCCCGTGCCCCGCGATCGCGTGGGGCACGGGGTCGTCGCGGTTCCTGTGGCGCCGTCCTGACGGCGCCGGTTCGTGATCGGGGAGGGATTGTTCCGTGGCAGGCAAACTGCTGGTTGACCTGATGGGGCTCGGGGAGCTCCAGAACGACCTGACGACCGTGCACAGCACGCTCGAGCAGGCGCACAAGCGTGTCGACGCGTCCGACGACGAGATCGGTTCGGGGACGGTGCAGAACGCTCTGCACGACTTCGACCACCGCTGGGGCGACAAGCGGGACAAGATCAGCGAGTCGACGAAGGCGTTGGCGGACATGCTGAGCTCGTCCATCGAGACCTACACCGAGACCGACGAGCAGCTGGCACAGGCCCTGCAGGTCAACGACGAGAACGGCGGCGGCGGACCCGCTGCCTCGAGGGCGCAGTAGTCGTGGGGCGGCCGTCGGGGTGGGACGTTGTCGATCAGGGTGATGATCCGGTCAAGGGTGATCCGTCGACGTTGCGGATGATGGCGCGGGAGTACCAGCGCATCTCCGACGCAGCCGATGACGCCTCGACCCGGCTGAAGTCGGTGAAGGGGTCCGGGTGGCTGACCGACTGGGAGGGTGAGGCCGCGGATGTGTTCGTCGACGCGATCGAGGACACCCCGTCGGACCTGACGAAGCTCGTCGATTCGTACGAACTCGCCGCGACGGCGTTGTCGGGGTGGGCTGACACGGTCGATGACACCCAGTACCGGGCTGATGGTGCGTTGGCGGACGCGAAGGACGCCACCGGGGACCTCGCCGCGGCGCAGGACCGGTTGGCGGATGCGCAGTCGACGTTGTCGCACTACGAGTCCGCGTCGAAGGACCTGTCGAAGGTCGCGGACAAGTACCCGGCAGGTTCCGACGTGCCGGACGGGGTGGATGTTCCCTCGCCGGCGCAGTTGCGGGCAGCGTCCGACAACGCTTCCGTCGCACAGGGGTCCGTGAGCTCGGCGCAGGGGGACATCTCGGCGGCGCAGTCGCGGATCGATGCGGCGAAGCGGCTCGTGGCGGACGCGAAGAGTGATTGGCAGGACGCGGAGCAGCGGACCGCGACGAAGATCGGTGAAGCTGCCGACGCGGGCCTCGGGAAGCAGTCCACGTGGGACAAGATCTTCGGGTCCGAGGCGTGGGAGACCATCGTGTCGGTGGCGAAGGTCGTCGTCGCTGTCGGCGGCATCATCGCGATGATCATCCCGGGGCCGTGGACGTTGATCATCGCGGCGATCGCGCTCGTGGTGTTGGCGGACACGTTGTACAAGATGAGCAAGGGCGAAGCCGACGGGTGGGACCTCGCGTTCTCCCTGCTCGACTGCGTCCCCGCAGGCGGGGCAGTCGCCGCGGCGCTCAAGGGAACGCGAGCCGCGACCGCGATCGCGAAGTCGACGAACGCGATCGGTTCGCTCGGCGCCGTCCGCGTGGTGCGTTCACTCGCCGGAGGCGCGGCCCGCGCGACCACTTCGGCAGCAAGCCGTGCCGCGTACCGCTTCGGGCAGAAGGTCGACGGCGTCGCTCTCGCAGCGAAACGATCCGATCGGGTTCAGGACGCGTACATCGCAGCCCGCTCCACCATCCACCGGCTCCGGGGAGGGCAGTTCACCGATCAGGGGAACATCATCATCCACCGGTGGACCCCCGTCGAACGTGGCCCACTGAGTGGTGAAGTCGCGGACACTGCACACACCTTCCGGTCGGGCACGTACAACGAGGTGCTCGTCACCAACCGTGAGAGCACGCTCTACCGGAGTGTGAACGGCGACTCCAAGTACCCGATCGGAGAGTTCTGGGGGAAGACGGAGCCGAGCGGACCGTTCGCGACGCAGCAGGAGTTCGCTCTGCGGCCCGAATGGCACGCCGACCCCACGACGCCCGGCGTCAACACTCCGCTCCCGCAAGCCGACCAGTACCTGCAGGCCGACATGCCAGTGGGGACCCGTGTCTACGAGGGCCCCGCGGCGCCCCAGTCATCGATGTCGTGGAGCCCGGACACCGACAGCACCCTGTACGGGAACGCGTTCCAGCAGACTCCGGGCGGCAAGGAGCAGGTCTACCTGCCACGCAACGCGTTCGGCGACCAGGCGGCGGCAGCAGAACGGCTCGGTCTACCGTGGAATGATGCGCTGAACCGTCCGGCGACCCTGCCCGTGGTCCGCGACTGAACAAAGGAACACCGTGACCTTCCCCTCGAACGAGCTGGAGCAGGTACTGCTCGCCGCGAGCCGCAACGAGACCGGTATCGATTCGTTCCTCGATCAGCTGCTCGCGTCGGCCGTGTTCGTGCCGTCGAGTGCTGCGCCGGACGGTGGGCGCGCACTGGACATCACGTCGATCGACAACCGCGCCTACGTCACGGTGTTCACATCACCCGATCAGGCTGACTCGGCGTCGGCCTCCGGTGAGCTTGCCGAGGTACCAGCGTCGAGCCTCCTCGAGATGATTCCGGAACACGTCGGTTTCGCGGTGAATCCCGGCGGCGACCTGGGACTGCCCGTGTACGCGGAGACGCTCCGACAGGCAGCGCACGGTTCCACAAGACTCACCGCGGGGACGCGCATCCGGATCGGCCACCCCGCAGAGGAGCCAACGGCGTTCCTGGAAGCGGCCGCGGCTGAGTTCCGCCAACTGGGGCCGGTGCGATCTGCCCGTCGCGCATGGGCTGCTGTGGACGATCAGGCCCCAGGTCTCGTCATCGGTGTCGACGTCGATCCCGACAGTCCCGACACTCGCGCCTCGGTCGTCGACGTCATCGGGCGAACAGCCAGGTCTCTCGGAACCCCTTTCACTGTCGATGCCGTCTTCACGAACGATCGCGACAGTTTCACGGAGTGGATGCAGAGCGATACGCGCCCGTTCTACACGGATCACTGATCTTGGAACGTATCCCCGCGGTAGCTGTCCCCGACATGCTCCACCTTGCAGTCGGCTCAAGCGGTGAGCGAGTCACCGAACCGTACGACCGGGGCATCTTGGTGGAGTTCGCCTACTCGATCGCAGGCGATCGGCCCGCTGGGCGGGGCACGTCCACTCGGCAGGTGAGCCGTCAATCACTCATCGACGATGAGACCAGCGGTCGGTACATCGTCCAAGTCGACGCAGCAGCTGATCGCTTCGAGGGGCTCCCAGTCGTGGACCGACCCGTTCGTCATCATGGGCTCCTGCCGATCCCGACCCGCGTAGTTCATGCACTGCCGATCACAGCGATCCAGGGGATCTGGGCCGAGATCGTCCGCGACACGGCACGACCGCAGTCGGCCTGGCGGTTGTTCGAGTCTGCTTCCCGTCCAACGCTGAACCTGGTGATCGACCGCGATCCTGCCGAGTGGCGGGCGCGGGCGACCACGGCGCTGGGGCGGAGGCCGCACCCGGAGATAACCGTCGTCGAGGACCTGGACGAAGTTCCGCGAATCTGGCGCAAGGCCGCGCGTGATCTCCTGGCCGCCGAGGTGAGCGCTTGACGCCCTCCACATTCGAGCGCCGACGACGCGCAGGCTGGAGACGAGTTGTCGATCTCGGTTTGTGGGTGGTCGGGACGGAAGACGGTGCGCGCCGTGGTCTCGCTGCGGCTCGGTGCGTGACATGACGACCTACGAACGAACCGCTCACCGGAACGGCACGAGCGCGCCGGCGACCGTGATCGTCGAGATGGACCTGACGAACCCCGATCATCAGGTGCGCTACACCGTGACCGTGTTGCTGCTGGGCGCAGAGCACACGGCCACGGCGTACGACGCCTTCGAGGCGCTGAGCCTGGTGCGCGAGGCGCTCGACGACGAGGGCTGGCTCCTGGGCGTGCAGGGGGCACGCGTCGACGTGTGGCCGAGTGGGATGGCGCGACAGCAGGGCGGTGGCATGCGGGCGTACCGACTCCGCCGCGGTCGTCGGCCTCGGTTCAAGGACCTCGTCGATGTGTTCGCCCCGGCCGACGAACACCTCGGCACCGTGCAGGCGCAACGCGCGTTCGTCGAAGCGAAGTTCCCCGACGCCTGACCGGGTGCCGGCGACGACCGGCCGTGACTCCCTGAACACCGAGCCCCCGTGCACGGTTGGGTGGGTACATGTCCTCTGCCCCGCTCTCCGGTGACGACTCCCTGCACCTGCCCGAGTTCGACAACCCGCCGGCGTCTCCGCTCGACCTCGCTCGCGAGTGGCTGTCCGCGGCGAAGGACCGGGAGGTCTCCGAGCCGCTCTCGATGACCCTCGCCACGGCCGGCGCCGACGGCCGCGTGTCTGCTCGCACCGTCGACGTGAAGCGGATTGCGACCAACGGACTGGTCTTCGGGACGTCGGAGGACAGCCCGAAGGGCCGGCAGCTCGCCGAGAACCCGCACGCAGCCCTGCAGGCGTACTGGCGCGAGACGATGCAGCAGCTCCGGTTCGAGGGCCACGTGGTCCGGCTGTCGGATGCCGAGTCCGACGCCCTGTTCGCGGACCGCTCCCCGAAGTCACGCGCCGCGACGGCCATCGCCGACCAGTCCGCCGTGCTCGAACCTCGCACCCTGCAGGACCTGATCGACGACGCGAACGACCTGCTCGACGACTCCGGCGACGACGTCCCCCGACCTGCACGATGGGTTGCCTGGCGTCTCGAGCCCGACATCGTGGAGTTCTGGCACGGCAGCCGTGACCGGATGCACCGGCGACTGCAGTACGCACTCGCCGAGGGTGCCTGGACGGCCGCACGCCTCCAGCCCTGAGGCCGACGGTCGGTGTTCAGTCCCTGGACCACCACGCCGGCTGAGCGGGTTCGACTCGGACGGTGAGCGTTCGAGCATCGTTCGATCGCTCCGCGATCACGAAGTGGCTCTCAGCGGGGTCGACGGTACCGATCCGCCACACCGGCCACGAGTGCGGCCCGAGTTTGGGATCGAACCACGGCGCGGGCCCGTTGTCGTCCTCGCGCAACGCGCGCCGGACGCTCTTCGGATCGAGCTCCGGGAATCCCCCGGCGCGCGCTGCCGCGATCATGCGCTCTGCTGCGGCATCGACGGCGGCGGACCGTTCCGCCCGTGGGTTCCGGGTGATCCAGTAGGCGGCGAGGTACCCGATCACCACGAGGCCGATCGCCGCAAGGGTCACGGCCCACGGTCCAGCGTCGGGATCGACCGTGGGGATGCGATCGATGCCGGAGACCCCGACGATGAACCCCAGGACGCCGAGCACCCATCCGATGCCCGCGACGCGTTCGGCACGGTGCGACGCTCGAGCGAGAACGCAGCGTGCCTCGGCGACGTCCTCGATCGCAACCGAGATCGCCCCCACACCCGCGCCCGCACCGGTCTCCATCGGACCAGTCTCGCTCACGCCGCGCGCCCCTACGGGCCGATCGGGTTCACCATCTCCCCCGCCCGGATGAGCGACGCCGACTGGTCCGCCAGGTCGACCATCGACAGCGTGTTCCGCAGCTGCAACCGGTTCAGGCACGAGTGCTCGAACGTCGGCACCCGCAGGTCCAGGGGACGCCGGCGGTCCGGGTGCGCGGCGGCGTGGTCGTCGATGCACTCCCCCACGACCTGCCAGAAGCGGGACTCCGGCAGCACCGCGTCGTCGTCGAGGATCGCGGCGACGAACCGCAGCACCCCGTCGAACACGTCGGTGAACACCGCCAGCGCGGCCTCGTCGTCGGACACGGGGTGCACGATCCGGTCGATGTCGTCGGGTACGGGGCGGTCGTCGTGCCGACCGAGCACCGCGGCCTCCTCGCCGATGTCCTTCATCACGGCGCGGACCACGACGCCGTCGCGCACGACGAGCACCAGGTTCTCGCCGTGCGGCATGAACACCAGGTCGTGCACGGTCAGGCAGTGCACGACCGGCAGCAGGTAGGCGTCGAGCCAGCGCCGGACCCAGACGTCGGCGGGCAGACCGGAGGCCTCGATCAGCGCCGAGACCACGGCGTTCCCCGAGGCGTCCCGGTGCAGCAGCGCCGCCATCGTCAGCAGTCGCTCGCCGTCCGCCACCCGCGGCAGCGGACTCTCCCGCCACAGGGCCGCGAGCATCTTGCGCTGCGGCGAGGACACGTCGACCCGGTGGTAGGCGTCGCCCGTGTAGCCGATGGCGGCGTGCTCCCGGAGCACCGAGAACCCGGCGGCGGCGAGCGTGGGGTCGGCGGAGACGATCGACTCGACCCAGTCGTTCACGGCCGGGGTGTTCCGCATGTAGGCGGGCGACATCCCCCGCAGGAACCCCATGTTCTGCACGGCGAGCGCCGTCTTCACGTACGAGCGTGCCGGGTCGGTGCGGTTGAACGCGGTGCGGATGGACTGCTGCGGCTGGTACTCGTCGGGTCCCTCGCCCAGGTCGACCAGGTCCTGTCGGCCCAGGTCGGGCGCGAAGGTCACGGCGATCCGGTGCTGCCACTGCCACGGGTGCACGGGCAGCCAGACGTAGTCGTCGGGGTCGAGCCCGCGACGCTCCAGCGTGGCACGGAACCCGGCCACGACCGCCGCCGACAGCTCGGACTCCCAGTGCGCCTGTTCGGTCCGGTCCGCGGCGAGCGCCAGGTGCGTGTGCTCGCGTCGGGCGGCGAGCCACCGGTACCGGAACCGGCCGCCGGACTCGGGCGCGAACGCCCGGTACTCGTCGAGCCCGAACCCGATCCGCCCGTTGGCGGCGACGAACGCCGGGTGCCCCTCGGTCATCGCCGCCTCGACGTCCTGGAACGACGCGACGACGTCCTCGACGGCCCCGGACGAACCGGCCGCACCGGACGAAACGGACGCCCCGCCCGACCCGGCCCCGCCCCGCCCCCGCGCCAGCTGCCCGGCCGACGGTCCGCCCCGCCGGTGCTTCGCCGCCGCACTCGCCAGCGTCGACGCGATCTCCTCCAGGTACGTGCCGAGCAACTCGTCGGGGATCCCGAGCACCTCGTGCAGTTCGAGCACGAGCTCCTGCGCGCTGAGCGGCGCCGGCGCCCCCGCACGGGTCCGCGTCAGCGAGGCCTCGTCCATCGACCAGTGCTCGAGCACGTGCTGCCGGGCGCGGAACCGGTAGGTCGACTCCCCCGCCTCGAGCCGCCACTTGTCCCCGTCCGGTACAGGTGCGATCAGCCGTTCGTGGGTGAACTCCGCGATCGCCTTCGCGACGAGGTGCCGTTCTGCGGGCTCCAGGTGCTCGGGCCGCAGGTGCGCGGCCGGCCCGTCGTCATCGGCAACGCCGATGCGATCGGTGTCGAGCACCGACAGCAGGGCCCGCTTGCCGTCGACGTCCACCTGGCGCAGCGCGCGGAACCCGACCTCGGCGTTCTTCGCCTGCACGGCGGTGTTCCGCACGTCCGGTTCGACGACGACCCGACGGGCGCCGAGGGCGTCCCGGCAGTGCTCGACGACGGTACGCATCACCGCGCTGGTCAGGCCGTGCACGCGACGGTCAGCGGGCACCGGCGCGACGAGCAGGTGCATGCCGACGTCGCCGGGTTCGGCCGCCCACACGTCGGTGAGCAGGACGGCGGAGGGGTCGTAGGTCTCCGCCAGGAAGCACGGTTCACCGTTCCGGCGGCCGAGCCACGCTGCCTGCGCGGGGTCCGCCTGCACGCCGGCCAGGTAGGTGCGCACGGCGTCCACGTCGAGGTCGCCCATCTCCCACCACGACGACGCCGGGTGGGCGAGCCACGACTGCACGACGGCGGCGTCGCGTTCCGGGTCCACGGGTTCGACGGTCAGGAGGCCCGGCTCGGCTCCCCCAGGCGCGGTCGCGTCCGGCTCCGTGGTGGTCACGGTCGTGCTCATGCGGAGACCTCCGCGCGCTCGGTCGCGGGCCGGGCCGGCGCGCGCTCCGCCGCGCCGGGGTGGGCGGTGGACGGCGCTGCTGTTGACGGCCCCGAGGCGGGCAGGCCGAACTCCTGGAAGGCGATCCGGGCCTCCAGGCCGTACACGGGGCGACCCGTGACGGACCGGATGATCGACGCGTTCCGCCACGCACCCATGCCGAGGTCGGGCGCGGTCAGGCCGTGCGTGTGCTCCTCGGCGTTCTGCACCCAGATGCGTCCGCCCAGGGTGTCGACGTGGTGGTCGCGGGCGACCGCCAGGCGACCGCGGGAGTCGCGGGCGACGAGGTGCTCGACCGGGTCGAGGAACCGCGGGACCCGCGGGGTGTACCCGGTGGCCAGCACCAGCTGCTCGACCTCGTGCTCGTACGTCTGGTCGAGCTGCTCGTGGCGGAGCGTCAGCCGGTAGGTGCCGCGGTCGGCGAGCCAGGCGGCGTCGACGACGCTCGTCTCGGTCCGGAGCGTCGTCGGGACGGGGCCGCGCGCACTGATCCGGTAGAGCTGGTCGTACAGGTCGTCGACCAGGTCGGCGCTGATGCCCTTGTACAGGCCGCGCTGCTCCCGCCCCAGGCGGTCGCGGACGGCTTCGGGCAGCCCGTGGAAGTGGTCCGTGTACTCCGGGCTCGTCATCTCGAGGGTGAGCTTGGTGTCCTCCATCGGGAAGAACCGGGGCGACCGCGTGATCCAGTCGAGGCGGTAGCCGTCCTGCCGGATGTCCTCGAGCAGTTCGCGGTAGACCTCGGCGGCGGACTGCCCGCTGCCGACGACGGCGATCGACCCGGCGTCGCGCAGGGCGTCGCGGTTCGGCAGGAACTCGGCGGAGTGCACGGCCGGCCCGCCGATCCCACGCAGCGGGGCGGGGACGGACGGCTCGGTGCCGATCCCCACGACGACGTGGTGCGCGCGGTACGTCTCGGGACCCTGATCGGTCTCGGCGTGCACCGTGAACGTGTCGGTGACCGGGTCGTGCTCGACGGTGGTCACCCGGCGGCCCCACCGCAGGGTGTCGAGCCGGTCGGCGGCCCAGCGGCAGTAGGCGTCGTACTCGCTGCGCAGTGGGTGGAAGTCCTCGCGGATGTAGAACGGGTACAGGCGCCCGGTCTCCTTGAGCCACGCGAGGAACGAGAACCGCGAGGTCGGGTCGGCCATCGTCACCAGGTCGGCGAGGAACGGTACCTGGATCGTGGCGTCGTCGAGCATCATGCCGTGGTGCCAGGCGAAGCCGTCAGCCGCGTCGAGGAAGACCGCGTCGAGGTCGGCGATCGGGTCCGTCAGGCAGGCGAGGCCGAGGTTGAACGGGCCGATGCCGATGCCGACGACGTCGTGCACGGCGGGGTCGGCGGTGGCGCGGGTGCGGTCGGCGGCGGTGCGGTCGGCGGTCATCGGTTCGCTCCCTCGGTCTCGGTGGTGGCGGCTCGGACGCGCGCGGCCCTCGCGACGACGTGCTCCAGCGACGCGCGCATCTGCTCCGGCGTCGTCTCGGGGTTGAGCAGCGTGAGCTTGTTGCACGGTCGGCCGTCGATGACCGTCTTGGCGATGAGCACGCGGCCATCGGCGAGCAGGGCCGAGCGGATCGGGGCGACCAGCGCGTCGGCGGCCTCGTCCGTCATGCCGGCGGGCTGCCAGCGGAACAGCACCGTGCTGAGCTGCGTCGGCGCGACGAGCACCAGGTCGGGGTGCTCCTCGACGATCCGGTGGGTGGCCGCGGCGAGGTCGATGACGGCGTCGAACGCGGCACCGATCGCGTCGGCGCCGGTCGCCCGCAGGGTGGCCCAGAGCTTCAGGGCGTCGAACCGGCGGGTGGTCTGCAGCGACTTGTCGACCTGGTTCGGCTCGGCGGCGTCCTCGGGGTTCAGGTAGTCGGCGTACCACGCGGTGCGCCGCAGGTCCTCCGGGCGCTGCACGAGCAGGGCGCTCGACGACACCGGCTGGAAGAACGACTTGTGCAGGTCGGCGGTCACGCTCCGGGCCCGTTCGACGCCGTCGAGCAGGTGCCGGCGGGTCGGGGACACGAGCAGCCCGCAGCCGTACGCGGCGTCGACGTGCAGCCACACTCCCTCCAGATCACAGACGTCCGCGATCGGCTCGAGCGGGTCGATCACCCCGCGGTCGGTGGTGCCGGCGGTGGCGACGACGGCCATCGGCGTCTGCCCGGCTGCGCGGGCGGCGGCGATCGCCTCGGCGAGGGCAGCGGGCACCATCCGGCCGGCGTGGTCGGTGGCGACGGCGACCACGGCCTCGAGCCCGAGCAGCCGTGCCGACTTCGCGATGCTGAAGTGGGTCTCCGCGGTCGTGAACACGGTGCCGCTGCTGCCGAGGGCCTCGCGCGCCAGCAGCAGGGCCTGCAGGTTCGACTGCGAGCCGCCCGAGGTGAAGATGCCGTCCCCCGCGGCGAACCCGATCCGACCGGCGAGCCAGGCGACGACGTGGCGCTCGATCTCGGTGCCGATGCGGGACTGGTCCCAGGTGTCGACCGACGGGTTCACGGCGGCCAGGACCGATTCGGCGGCGACCGCGGGCAGCGCGACCGGGCAGTTCAGGTGCGCGAGGTACGCCGGGTCGTGGAACCAGACGGCCTCGCGGACGAACAGCTCGTCGAGTTCGGCGAGCGCGCGGTCCGTCCCGAGGGGTTCGGCGTCGAGGTCGACGTCCTGCACCCGGGCCCGGAGGACCTCGGGAGCAGTGTCGGTCGTCGGACGGTCGGCGGCGGCGAAGCGGTCGGCCAGACGGTCCACCGTGGACGTCACGGCGGAGCGGTAGCGCTCGGCGGTGGCGGTGGTCAGGAGTTCGATGGAAGGTGTCACGTTAGGTAAGGCTAACCTCACTAACCGTCATCGTGCCACCTAAACGAGGGGCGCGCCGAACGGCCGGGCGTGTCAGACGCACGTCTGCCCGGCAGCCCGAGCCCCCACCCACCGCGCGGGCCAGGCGTCCGCCGCCGGACGTCAGGCGTTCATGAACTCGCTCGGCTGCAGGGCCCGGCCGACGATGCGCACGTCGCCGATCGACCCGACGAACACGTTGTCGAGCTTGTCGCCGTAGCGGTACCCACCGAGCAGCCACGGCTTCCCGATCGTGCTGAGACCGCGGTTCGGGGTGGATGGGTTGCGCACGACCGGGCACCCGTCGACGTACAGCACGGTGTGCGTCCCGTCGTTCACCACGGCCACGTGCCACCAGGCGCCGAGCGGCAACTCGTGCCCCCAGTTCGTCAGCGATCCGTCCTGGCTCGTCGGGTACACGCACCACTGCAGTTCGCGGTCCCCCGACAGGCTCAGCGTCATCGCGGGTTCGTCCGGGTCACCGTCGGCTCCGGTCGCCTTCCCCACCTGGCCGGCGCTCGAGTACTGCGACAGCAGGGCACTGAACCCGTTCGTCCTCGGGTCGAACGTGGTCGGCAGCGCGAAGAACGCCTCGACCGTGTAGCCACGGGGGAAGTGGGTCCGGTTGAGCGGTGCCGTGTCGACGGTCTGCAGGTGGTCGCCGCCGGTCTTGCCGCCCTGCAGTGCGAGGCTGCCGGCGCCCGGCTGGTCGGGGTGGTGTGCGGCGGTCCAGCGCAGCGCCCCTGCGACGGCGCCGGTCCGGCGGGCGACCACCAGGTCGTTGCCCTTGCCGCTGTGGTCGCGCACCCGCGTCGTCGGCGCGAGCGCCGCCCCGTCCGGGTTGCCGTCGAACCGCCAGTACGCGAGCGTCCCCGGCACCAGCATGCGTGCCGCCGGCCGGGAGGCCCGTGGTGCGACCGGCGCGAAGCCCGCGAAAACGCGCGTCGAAGTCCACGGCCATGGTGAAGCGGTCGACGTCGCCGCTGAGCGCGGTCTCCTGGGCCGCGAGTTCGTTCACGTCGCCGAGACCGCCGGCGAGCAGGAACGGCGACAGCGTCTCGACGTCGATGACGTTCCGCTCGAGGTCGACGTGGTACAGCCGGATCATGGCCGCGCCGCCGTAGTAGCGGTTCTGGTAGTTGGTCAGGTGGAGTGCGACGTCGTGCCCCACGGCGTTCTTCGCCGTCGTGCGGCCCGGACCCCAGTAGTGCCCGTTGAGCGTCAGGAACACCTGGTCGTGCTTCGAGATGAAGGAGTCCCAGAGCTGCTGGCCGTAGGGGTCGAACGCCGCTCCACCGCTGGCGTCCGAGTCGACGAGGGCGTGCGTCGTGAGGATGACCGGGGCGTGCGGCCGGGCCGCGAGCACGGAGCTGGCCCAGGCGAGCCCGCTCGCGCTCGTCCGCCAGTCGAGTGCCAGGACGACCCACTCGCGGCCGGCCGCGGTGAACCGGTGGGCGGTGTTGTAGCCGTCGGGGCTCGAACCGATCCAGCCCGGGGCCTTCCGGAACCGCTGCGGACCGAACACGTCGAGGTACGGGGTGCGGCCGCGCTGGTCGTCGGTCGAGGAGTCGACGTCGTGGTTGCCGGCGAGCACGCTGTAGGGCGCCCCGGCTCGGTCGAGCACGTCGAAGACCGCACCGGACGCGCGCATCTCGGACGCCGCACCGTTCTGGGTCAGGTCGCCGAGGTGCACGAGGAACACCGTGTTGTGCCGGGCCTGCTCGCGGACGACGTACTCGAGCGAGGCGCGCATCGGTGCCTGGTCGACCGCGGCGCCGTCGAACATGTACTGCGTGTCCGGCATCACCGCGACGGTGAAGCGCGGCGAGGTCGTGTCCGGGTGCCACCGTCCGGTGTGTCCGCGCGCCACCGCTGCCTGCGCGGCCGCGGCCGATCCGCCGAGCGCTGCCGGGGCCACGGCGGGTGCCGCGGTCAGCGCATCGGCGACGGCCGGGGCGCTGCCGAAGCCGTTCGACGCCACGAGTCCGGCGGCACCGGCGAGTCCGGATCCGACCAGGAAGCCCCGGCGGGAGACCGGGATGCGCTTGCTGCGCTCTCCGGCGTGGTCGTGGGCGTCGTCGCGGTCGTCAGGGCTGTTCTGCACAGCACCGCACCGTACGGATCGCGGGGGAACGCCCCGGGTCCGTTCCGTGAACTCCAGACCGGCCGCGACTGCCGGTTCGGTGTGGACCGGTGAGGGCTCCTACAGCTTCTCGATCGGGGCGATCTTGATGAGGAGCTTCTTGCGGCCCGCGGAGTCGAACGCGATCTCGGCGATGCGCTTGGCGCCCTGCCCCGTCACCGCGGACACCGTGCCCTCGCCGAAGTCGACGTGCTTGATGCGGTCGCCGGCGACGAGTTCCATGTCGCCGTTGTCGCGCACCTGCCCGGACACCCGGTTCGCCCACTCGGTCTTCGGACGGGTCTTCGAGGCCGCTGCTGCACGGTCGTACGAGCCGCCGCCCCAGCCACCACCACCGCGGTAGCCACCGCCGCCGCCGCCACCGCCGCCGAAGCCGCCGTCACGCTTGGCGTTCAGGGCGCGGGGCTGCGTGCCACCGCGGCTGTTCGCCATGCCCGGGGACTGCTTCCACTCGATGAGCCCCTCGGGGATCTCCTGCAGGAAGCGCGAGGGCATCGCCACGTTGACGTCACCGAACTGGGCACGGGTCATCGCGAGGGACAGGAACAGGACCTTCTTGGCGCGGGTGATGCCCACGTAGAACAGCCGGCGCTCTTCCGACGGGCCGCCGGGTTCGTTGGCGGACATCCGGTGCGGGAGCAGGTCTTCCTCGACGCCGGTCAGGAACACCGCGTCGTACTCCAGGCCCTTCGCGGTGTGCAGCGTCATCAGCGACACCGTGCCCGACGAGTCGTCGAGCTCGTCCGCGGCGGCGACCAGCGAGACCTCGGTCAGGAAGTCCGACAGCGTGCCCTCGGGGTTGTTCTTCTGGAACTCACGCGTCACGGCCACGAGCTCGTCGATGTTGTCGGCACGGGCGGCGTCCTGCGCGTCGGGCGACTTCCGCAGGTTGTCGAGCAGTCCGGAGCCGTCGAGCAGCTGCGTCAGGGTGTCGACCACCGGCTGCGTCGGGGCCTTCTCGGACACGGCGTCGAGCAGCGCCGCGAACTCGGTGATGGCGTTCCGCACCTTCGGCCCGAACCCGAGCTCGCCCGCGTGCCGCAGGGCGTCGCGCATCGTGGTCTCGTGCACGTCGGCGTAGCGCTGCAGCGTGGTCTCGGTGACCGAGCCGATGCCGCGCTTGGGCACGTTGAGGATGCGGCGCAGGGCCATCGGGTCGGCCGGGTTGGCGACCGTGATCAGGTACGCCATGGCGTCCTTGATCTCGGCACGCTCGTAGAACTTGGTGCCACCGAGCACCCGGTACGGGATCGCCGCACGGATGAAGATCTCCTCCAGCGCACGGGTCTGCGAGTTGGTCCGGTAGAACACGGCCATGTCGCGGTAGTCCATGCCGTCTTCACGCAGGCGCTGGATCTCGTCGGCGACGAACTGCGCCTCGTCGTGGCCGGTGTACCCGGTGAAGCCGACGATCTTCTCGCCGGCGCCGACGTCGGTGAACAGGCTCTTCGCCTGGCGGTCGAAGTTGTTCGCGATGACCGCGTTCGCCGCGTCGAGGATGTTCTGGGTCGAGCGGTAGTTCTGCTCGAGCAGGATCGTCTTGGAGTTCGGGAAGTCCCGCTCGAACTCGACGATGTTGCGGATGTCCGCCCCGCGGAAGGCGTAGATGGACTGGTCGGAGTCGCCCACCACCGTCAGGGACGCGGGGGCGATCGACCCGTCGGTCTCCCGCATCCGGGCGACGTGCTGGCCGGAGTCCTCGAGCTTGTCGACCTGTTCGACCGGAACCGGGCGGGTGAGCTCACGGATCAGGGCGTACTGGGCGTGGTTCGTGTCCTGGTACTCGTCGACCAGGATGTACCGGAAGCGGCGCTGGTACAGGGCGGCGACGTCGGGGAAGGCCCGGAACAGGAACACCGTCTGCCCGATGAGGTCGTCGAAGTCGAACGCGTTCGCCCGGCGGAGTTCGTTCGTGTAGCGCCGGAACACCTCGGTGAACATGACCTCTTGCGGGTCGTTCACGTTGATGTTGCGCGCGTAGGTGTCGATGTCCTGCAGCTCGTTCTTGAGCTTCGAGATCTTCGACGCCGCGGCACCGACGGTCAGCCCGAGGGAGTCGGCCTCGAGCTCCTTGATGATCCGCTTCAACAGCGCCTTGGAGTCGGCGGAGTCGTAGATCGTGAACGACTGCGGGAACCCGAACCGCTCGGCTTCGCGCCGCAGGATGCGCACGCACGCCGAGTGGAACGTGGAGATCCACATCCCCTCGGCCTCGCCACCGACCAGGGCCCGGACGCGCTCGCGCATCTCGGCGGCGGCCTTGTTCGTGAACGTGATCGCCAGGATCTGCGACGGCCAGGCTTCGCGGTTGGCGAGCAGCAGCGCGATGCGGCGGGTGAGCACGCTCGTCTTGCCGGAACCGGCGCCGGCAACGATCAGCAGGGACTCGCCGCGGTACTCGACGGCTTCCTTCTGCTGGGGGTTCAGACCCGCGGTGAACGGGTCTTCGTACGCGCGGGCACCGGCGCCCGGCTCGGGCGTCGATTCGAAGGGGTCGAGCACGATCGTCATGTTCGGGACATTCTAGGCGAGACCCCCGACAGCGACCTCGTGCGGCAGGATGGCGCCGTGGCGATCACACCGGACCGACCTGACGTCTTCGTGCTCCCTGCGACGTCGGCCGCGATCCCCACCACGCAGGACGTCCTCTGCATCCTGCCTCCGGACGGGCGTGACGACCCCGCCGCGATCATCGAGAGCCACCGTCGGGCCCGTGCTCAGCGGTCTCGACAGGACACGGCGGGGTGCCTGGTCCCGCTGTCGGTCGGCCTGGTCACCGCTGGGCTGTGCCTGGCCGTACTCGGGGCCCTCGCTGTGGCGACGTTCCCGAGGAGTGCCCGGCTCCTCGTCGCCGTCGTGGTGTTCCTCGTCGTCTCGTCCGCCGTCGCGGTCCTCGTCGATCGACGGCGGCGCCGACAGCCACCGGTGCAGGCCCTCCCGGTGACACCGATCGACCCTCGGGTCGCCCGTCTCGCGCCCGGGGACCTGCCCGCGGCCGAGGTCATCCGTGCCTCGGCAGTCCTGCAGGCGCTCGACCGTGCGCGTGCCGACCTCCGGAAGGGCGAACACGACGCCGACCTGACGGACGCGCAACGGACGGTCTCGCCCGGCGACCGGAGCTCGTGGTTCTACCGGCCCGAGGACCTGGCCGGGCTCCGCGCCGCTGCCACGTCCGCACGCGAGGAGGCCACCGAGGTCCTCCGGTCAACCGGCATCCCGCTCGAGGCGCTCGAGGACTGACCGGGCACGCACCGCCAGGTCGGGGTGGTCGGCGAACACCCCGTCGAGCCCGGTGCGGATCACGGACGTGAACCACCGCTCCCAGTCGCCGAAGGCCGCGACGTCGCCACCACGACGCAGCGGCGACGGCAGGAACCGGTTCTCCGGCCGGAGAGTCCACGTGTACACCGCGAGCCCGGCGGCGTGGGCGCGGTCGACGATTGCGCTGCGCACCGGCGTCGGGTCGTCGAGCGCGACGCTGTCGACGCCGGCCATCAGGGTGCCGAGGTCGACGCTGATGCCGTGGAACTCGGTCGCGAACGACGCGAGCGCGTCCTCGGAGCGCTCGGCGGCGTAGGTGGGGGCGAGCGATCCGTGGGACGCGACCTCGTCCGCGGCGCTGCCACGGGCCTCCTGGAGGTACACGAGCCGACCACCGGTCCCCCGCTCGCGCAGGTCGCGCAGCACGCCCTTCTCGAAGCTCTCCACCGTGAGCCGCTCGTCCTGCCGCCACCCGGCCTCGCCGAGCGCGGCGTCGACGAGTGCACCCATCGGGAACCCGGCGCGGTCGAAGGACGCGGCGTGCTTCACCTCGGCGACGAGCCCGACCGGGCGGGGCGCCGCGTCGAGGATCGCGAGCAGGTCGACGAGCCGCAGGATCGGCTGCGCACCGTCGTGCTCGGCCGATCCCGGACGCAGCACCGGCAGGCGCTCGCGGGTGCGGAGCGTCTGCAGCTCGGCCCACGTGAAGTCCTCGGTGAACCAGCCGGTCAGGGTCTGGCCGTCGACGGTCTTCGTCGTGCGCAGGTGCCGGAACTCGGGGTGGTCGGCGACGTCCGTGGTGCCCGAGACCTCGTTCTCGTGCCGGAGTACCAGCACGCCGTCCTTCGTGGGCACCAGGTCCGGTTCGATCGCGTCGGCGCCGAGTTCGATCGCGAGCTCGTACGCGCTCCGCGAGTGCTCGGGACGGTAGCCGGACGCACCGCGGTGGGCGATCACGAGGGTCATGGCGCGACCCTACTGGCCGCGGGTGACCAGCGGGGCACCTGTGTCGCGGGACACACCCGGCGTTCCGAGGCCCGTCGTTCCCAGCGACGACGCCGACCATCACCGCATGACCGTCCGTTCGCTCTCCACCGCCGTCGAGGCTCGGATCGACCGCGCCGCTCGCCGCCTGCTCGACGCCGGGCACCAGCCGCACCGGCCCGTCCGGGTGTTCGTCACCGAGTTCCTGGTGTTCGGCGCGAAGCAGGCCTGGGCGTGCGCGTTCGGGGCGCTGCTGCTCGCGACCATGGCGGTGGTGCACCTGACCGTGCCCGCGGCGATGCGGAACGACGTCCTGACGATCGCGGCCGTGCTGCTGCAGGTCGGGATGCTCGTGTTCGGGCTCGAGACCGTGCGGGAGCTCCGGGTCGTCCTGCTGTTCCACGTCGTCGGCACGGTGATGGAGGTGTTCAAGACCCACATGAGCTCGTGGACCTACGAGCCGGGTGGGCTGTTCGTCGTCGCCGGGGTGCCGCTGTTCTCGGGGTTCATGTACGGCGCCGTCGGGTCGTACATGGTGCGGGTCTACCGGCTGTTCGACCTGCGGTTCGACCGGTACCCGCGGCAGTGGCTGCTGGCGGTCGTGGCGGGCGGGATCTACCTGAACTTCTTCGGCCACCACTTCGTCGCCGACGCCCGGTACGTGCTGCTCGCGCTCGTGCTGCTGCTCTTCGCCCGCACGACCATGCACGTCCGGATCCACCGGGCGACGCTGCGGATGCCCGTCCTCGTGGCGATGGCCCTCGTCGCGGTGTTCATCTGGGCGGCGGAGAACGTCGCGACCTGGGCCGGGGCGTGGAGCTACCCGGCGCAGCTCGCGGCGTGGCAGCCGGTGGCACCGACCAAGATCGTGGCGTGGTTCCTGCTCATGACGATCTCGGTCGCGCTCGTCACGTGGCTCTACCCGGCGCTGCCGTCGGGACGGGCGCGCTCGACGGGCTCGACGGGCTCGACGGGCTCGACGGGCTCGACGGCGGACTCTCGACGTCCTCGGGGCGCGCGTGCAGCGGGCGACCCTAGGCTTCCCTCGACGGAGCCCGCTGGGCCCGCGTCCGCTCGCCGCGAATCCTCAGCCTTCCGCGACCGAGCGCCCCTAGGCTGAGAGGACTCGAATCTCCTAGGAAGAGGACACCATGGCCTTCAAGCCCGGTTTCGACCAGTCCCCCGCCTTCAACGCACAGGGGGCAAACACCTGGGGCGGGCGCGGTGCTGGTCAGCAGCAGGCCGGCTGGGGACAGACCCCGCAGCAGGCCCAGGGCGGCATGACCCCCGAGCAGCTGCAGTACATGTACGACCGTCCGACTGCGTCCCCGGTGGACACCGACCGCATGTCGTACGAAGACACCATCGTCAAGACGCTGCTCGCGTTCGGCGTGCTCGTCGTCGGCGCGGTGGCCGGTTGGAACCTGCCGCCGGTCGTCTGGATCGTCGCGGCGGTCGTCGGCCTCGTGCTCGGCCTCGTGAACACCTTCAAGAAGAAGCCGTCACCGGGTCTGATCCTGACGTACTCGTTCGTCCAGGGTCTGTTCGTCGGTGGCATCTCCGGCGCGTACAACTCGATGTGGGGTGGCATCGTCACCCAGGCGGTGTTCGGGACGCTCGGTGTCTTCGCCGTGACGCTCGCGCTGTTCGCATCGGGCAAGGTCCGCGCTACGCCGAAGGCCACGCGCTTCTTCCTCGTCGCGATGGTCGGGTACATGGTGTTCTCGCTCATCAACCTGGTCCTGATGTGGACCGGGGTGACGGACACCGCGTTCGGCGCACTCGGGATCACGATCTTCGGCATCCCGCTCGGCGTGATCATCGGCATCCTCGTCGTGGTCATGGCGGCGTACTCGCTGATCCTCGACTTCGACCAGATCCAGACCGGTGTCCGTCGTGGTGCTCCTCGCATCTACGCCTGGACCGCGGCGTTCGGCCTGATCGTGACGATCGTCTGGCTGTACCTCGAGATCCTGCGCATCCTCGCCATCGTCGCGAGCAGCTCGCGCAACTAGTACCACCGCACACACGAAGGGCCCCGGCGCTGCCGGGGCCCTTCGTCGTTCCCGGGCCGGTGGAAGCGAGAGCGGCGGCCGGCGGTCCCGGCGGCGCTCCCAGTGGTCACAACACCCCGCCGAACGCCCGCCGAGAGGTCACGAAGTGTCCTCCGGGCCGGGGCCAGCCGACAGTTCGTGACCCCTCGGCACCGGGCCCGCGGGGTGTCGTGACCACTCGACGGCCGCGGCAGTGCCCACGCCCACGCCCACGCCCCCGACTCCAGCCGGCCGAGGTCACACAACACGCCGCACGTCTAGCGCCCGGGTCGCGCGAACTGCCGTCCGACGTCCCGGCAGACGGCAGTTCGTGCGACTCCGGCACCGACCCCGGGACGCCCCCGGACGCACGAAGGCCCGGCACGCGTGACGCGTACCGGGCCTTCCGTTGCTCAGGGGAGCCCTACTCCCACTCGATCGTCCCCGGCGGCTTCGACGTGACGTCGAGCACGACCCGGTTGACGTCGGGCACCTCGTTCGTGATGCGGTTCGAGATCTTCGCGAGGGTGTCGTACGGCAGACGCGTCCAGTCGGCGGTCATGGCGTCCTCGGACGAGACCGGACGGAGCACGATCGGGTGCCCGTAGGTCCGGCCGTCGCCCTGCACGCCCACGGAGCGGACGTCGGCGAGCAGCACGACCGGGCACTGCCAGATCTCCTGGTCGAGACCGGCCGCGGTGAGCTCTTCGCGCGCGATCTTGTCAGCCGAGCGGAGCAGTTCGAGCCGCTCCTTCGTGACCTCGCCGACGATGCGGATGCCCAGGCCCGGGCCGGGGAACGGCTGGCGACCGACGATGACCTCGGGCAGCCCGAGCTCGCGACCGACCGCACGGACCTCGTCCTTGAACAGGGTGCGCAGCGGCTCGACGAGCTCGAACGTCATGTCCTCGGGCAGGCCGCCGACGTTGTGGTGCGACTTGATGTTGGCGGTGCCTGCTCCGCCGCCGGACTCGACGACGTCGGGGTAGAGCGTGCCCTGCACGAGGAACTTGACCTCGGCATCGGAGTCGGACGCCTGGGCCTCGAGCACGAGTGCCTCGGCCGCGCCCTCGAACGTGCGGATGAACTCGCGCCCGATGATCTTGCGCTTCTGCTCGGGGTCGCTCACGCCGGCGAGGGCGTCGAGGAACTGCTGCTCGGCGTCGATCGTGATGAGCCGGACGCCGGTGGAGGCGACGTAGTCCTCTTCCACCTGCTTCCGCTCGTCGGCACGCAGGAGCCCGTGGTCGACGAAGACGCAGGTCAGCTGGTCGCCGACGGCCTTGTGCACCAGTGCTGCGGCGACGGCGGAGTCCACACCACCGGAGAGCCCGGCGATGACCCGCGCGGAACCGACCTGCTCGCGGATGCGGGCGACCTGCTCCTCGATGACGTTGCTGGAGTTCCAGTCGCCGGGCAGGCCCGCGGCACGGTGCAGGAAGTTCTCGAGCACGGCCTGGCCGTACACGGAGTGCTTGACCTCGGGGTGCCACTGCACGCCGTAGAGCTTGCGCTCGTCGGACGCGAACGCCGCGACGGGCGTCGATGCGCTCGAGGCGAGCACCTCGAAGCCGGCCGGTGCCTTGGCCACGGAGTCGCCGTGCGACATCCACGTCACCTGGTCCGCCGGCTGGTCGCCGAGCAGGGTGCTGGTGCCGGGGGCGAGCGTCACGTCGGTGGCGCCGTACTCGCGCAGACCGGTGTTCGCGACCTCGCCGCCGAGGGCGGTCGCCATGGCCTGGAAGCCGTAGCAGATGCCGAGCACGGGGACGCCGAGGTCGAGGATGTCACCGTCGAGGGACGGCGCGCCTTCTTCGTACACGGACGACGGACCACCGGACAGCACGATGGCCGCCGGGTCCTTGGCGCGGACCTCGTCCGCGGTGATGGAGTGCGGCACGATCTCGCTGTAGACGTTCGCTTCACGGACCCGACGCGCGATGAGCTGCGCGTACTGGGCCCCGAAGTCGACGACGAGGACGGGACGCTGTTCGGTCTCGCTCACCGAGCGGCCTCCTTCTCACGCTGCTGGGCAGCGATCAGCTCGTGGTAGGTGTCCATGGCCCGCTGCTGCATGCGGTGTTCGACCACGAAGGACATGAACGGGATGATGCCCCCGAGGGCGATGAGCAGGAAGCGCGACGGCCTCCAGCGCATGATGCTCCACAGACGGAAGTCCGTGAAGAGGTAGAGCACGTACAGCCAGCCGTGGGCGATGAGGATCGCGATCGACAGGTTGAACGTGCCCGGGGTCTCGCCCGCCGTGCCGTTGGGCACGAAGAACGGACCGTTGCCGAGCTGCATCTCGAGCTGCAGCGGCGTGTACTTGATGATGACCTCGACCACCAGGGCGAGCAGCAGCACACCGGTGATGTACGCCGAGACGCGGTACCACTTCACCGCCCCCGGGATCTTGGGGATGTCACGGGTTCGGACGGTCAGGGCCATGCCGGCAATCCTACCGTCGGAGCGCGTCGGCTTCGGTGGCGAGGGCTGCCTCGCGCTCCTCTTCCTGCTCGCGCTCCCAGGCGTCCTTCACGAACCGGTACCAGAGGAACACGGCGAAGCCGGCGAAGACGACCCACTCGATCGCGTAGAACAGGTTGAGCCAGTCGAACTGGACCTCGCGCGACGGTGCACGGTCGGCGATGGTGCCGAGGTCGGCGGCCTTCGCGGTGGTGCCGTCGGCGACGACGTACCCGAGGTACATGCGGTCGTCGAAGGCCTGCCAGGTGTTCACGAAGCGGGCGGGGGCGACGGCGGAGTACTCGCCCTTCTTGTAGGCGTCCTGGTCGGGCGACTCCGCCGGGTAGTAGCGGCCCTGGATCGTGAGCGTCTGGCCGTCCGCCAGGCGCTCGCCCCCGGCCACGGCGGCCGGCCGCTGGTCGGACCACCCGATGACGACCGGGAGGCTCGCCCCACCGTCCGAGTCCACCAGGTGACCGACGGTCTGGTACTTCCCACCCCCGGTGCGGCCGGTCAGGACGGTGGTGTCGTCGGCGACGAAGGTCCCGGTGACGGTGACCTTCTGCCCGGCGAGACTCTCGCTGACGGGGCGCTCGGGGGTGGTGACCGCCTCGAGCGTGCGGCGGGTCTCGGTGGTCGCCGGCAGGGGCTTGCCGTTGGCGATCGACCGCTCCAGCTGCCACTTGCCCAGCCCGGCGAACACCGCCGCCAGCACGAGCGCCAGCAACAGCAGCGCGATCCACCTCGGTCGTCGGGCAACGGCCCACATCTGTATCAGTACTCCGGATCGCGCTGTCGGACCGGGCGCTCGGGGCGCTCGGCGGGGATCTCGACCGGCGACGTCACGGGGGCGGACGTCGGGTGGGACCCCTCATTGTCTCGCTCGTCCCTGCCAGCCGCCTCGACGAGCGCGAACTCCTCGGCGAACTGGCGGTCCCGCTCGGCCTTCCGCGCCGCGGCGGTGGCGTCCGCCTCGGCCTCGGCCGCTTCGGCGCTCTCGGCAGCGGCTGCCGCGGCGACGGCGCGTCGGCCGCCCAGGCGTCCGCGCAGCCGGATGAGCCGGCCCGGGCGCACCACGAGGCGGCCGATCCGGTCCGAGTTCACCGCGAGCAGCGGCCCGAGGACGGCCATGCAGAGGACGTAGAGGCCCGCGAAGGCGGTGATCCGCGCCTCCAGCCCGGCGGCAGCCGACAGCGTCGCGAGGATCAGCGCGAACTCGCCACGGTTCACCAGGATGACGGCGGTGTTGATGCCCTGCTGGACGTTGAAGCCGTTCATCCGCGCGACGATCTGGCCGGCGACCGCGTTGAGCACGACCGTCATGCCGATGGCGCCGAGGACGGGCCAGAGCACCTCGCCGAAGGTCGACAGGTCGAGGCCGAGCCCGAAGTTCACGAAGAAGAACGCGGCGAAGACGTCGCGCATCGGCAGGGCGAGCTGTTCGATGCGGTCGCGGTACCGGGTCGCCCCGCAGAGCAGGCCGATGACGAAGGCACCGATGGCGTCGGTCACGCCGAGCAGGTCGCCGATGCCACCGAACATGACCGCGAGTCCGAAGAACAGCACCGTGAACAGTTCGTCGTCACGGGTGGCGAAGATCTTCGAGACCCACTTGCCCGCGAAGCGCGCGAGCGTGAACATCACGATGAGGAACCCGAACGCGAGTGCCAGCTTGCCGACGACGGCCCAGACGTTGGTGTCGCCGGACAGCACGACGGAGACGATCGCCAGGTAGACGGCGATGAAGACGTCCTCGATCACGGTGACGCCGAGGATCATCGGGGTCTCGTCGTTCGCCAGGCGCCGGAGCTCGATGAGGAGCTTCGTCACGATGGCGCTCGAGGACGTCGCCGTCATGCCCGCGATGATCAGGGCTTCACGGGTGCCCCAGCCGAGCGAGAACCCGAAGGCGAACCCGACGCCCATGTTGATGACGACGTAGGTGCCGCCCGACACCAGGAGCTTGCCGGCGTTGCCGTAGAACTCCTCTTGGTCGAACTCGAGCCCGAGGTTGAACAGCAGCAGGATGAGCCCGAACGTCGCGATGAGCTCGATCGTGTGGGACTCGACGCTCAGCCCGAACCACGGGGTGTTCGGACTCGCGACGAGTCCGACCACCATGTAGATCGGGATGGCCGGCAGACCGATGGTCTTGCCGAGCCGGCCCAGGACGTAGGCGATGACGAAGAGCACACCGATGGTGAGCAGCTCACCACCCAGGTGCATGCGCTAGCTCTTCCGCGGGGCCTCGGCCGAGGCGGCCGCAAGCTCTCCGCTGCGGTAGAAGGAGAACGCCTTGGCGACCTTCTCGGGGGATCCGGCGACGACGATCGTGTCTCCGGGGAAGACGACGAAGTCCGACGAGGGCGCCGGGTTGGCGCTGTCGCCACGGACCACGGCGACGACGGTCAGGCCGATGAAGCCGGAGTCGTGCAGGTCGCCGAGGGGCTTGCCCGCGATGGCGTCGTCGTAGTCGACGGAGAACCAGTCGATGGACAGCCCCGGGATCTCGTCGAGCTTGTCGAGGCCCTCGGTGATCCGGGTACCGCCGAGGAGTTCGGCGAGCGTGTGCGCTTCGTCTTCGCTGAGACGCAGCGAGACCTTCTCGGACTTGTCCGCGCCGTCGGAGACGTCGGCGAACGAGATGAGGTCGGAGTGCCCCGACCGGTGCGTGATGACACCGCACTTGCCACCGTCGTCGGTGTAGAAGCTGTGCAGCACGCCGACTCCGGGGAGTTTGACGCGATGGACGTCGACCATGATGGCTCCCTCTTCGAGTACCCCCATGCTAACCACCCGGTGGCCCCGCGCATTCCTCCCGCTACTGTTCTGTGGATGGGGAGAACACGGATCGTCGTGGCCGTCGTCGGGGTGCTGGTCGTCGCGCTGTACGCAGCGCTGCTGGCGGTGGACGCACTGGTGCTGGACCCGCTCGCCGCGGTCCCCGGTGCGAGCCTGGCGGAGATCCACGCCGAGCTCTCGGAGCAGGGCTTCTCGGTCGGAGCGGACATCGCGACCGTCATCGGGATCGCCGTCGTCGGTGTCCTGTTCGCCGCGGGGCTGTCGGTGCTGCTGCTCATCACCCGGGCGAGGGCGCACGTCATCGCGGCGGTGCTGCTCGCCGTCGTCGTGATGGGGACGCCGATGTCGTTCGTGGCGGCGTTCACCCTCGGCATGGACGTCGCGGACGCCTACGGGGTCGGCGGCGGTGACCACACGATCTGGTCGGGCGTGCTGTACGTGACGAGCCTCGTCGCGCTGATCGGGATCCCGGTGGTGCTCGTGGTCGGCCAGGCGGCGCACGTGCGCCGCGCCGCCCTGCGGGCGCACGCCGCCTGACGGACGAACCACGGGCCTCCAGTCCGGTCTTCCATCCTTCCGGTCTGGAGGCACGGGTGGACTCCGCAAGACGCCGTCGTCTTGTCGAGACGCCTCGTCGACACCGAGACGCCGCCGGATCCGGCGGCGTCTCGACGACCAGACGGCGTCGACACGACACGACGGCGTCTTGTTCAACCCGCAGACGCCGGCGTCTCGGTGACACGACGGCGTCTGCTGGCCTCGCTACTCCGGCTCGCTACTCCGGCTCGCTCGTCTTCTCGCCGACGACCTGCTCGTCGGACGCCTTCGCGCCCTCGGCGCCGTCCGAACGGCCGCCGCCCACGACCACGTCGTCCTCGTCGAAACCGAACGCGATGTCCGGGGCCTCGAGCCGCACGCGGTCCGCGCTCTCGTCGTCGGGCTGCAGCTGCGACTCCCGTTCGGCGGCGACGCGCTTCAGGTAGTTCGCGACCTCGTGCTCGGTCGTCTCCTGGTCCCAGCCGAGCACGTCCGCCATGAGCTTCGCGGCGACGGGCGCCGCTGACTCGCCGCGGTCCCAGGCCTCGATGGAGATGCGGGTTCGGCGGGCGAGGACGTCCTCCAGGTGCAGGGCGCCCTCGTGCGAGGCGGCGTAGACGACCTCGGCGCCGATGTAGTCATCGGCCCCCGGCAGCGGCTCGGCGAGTGCCGGGTCCTGCTCGACGAGCTGCAGCACCTCGGTCGCGAGGGTCCCGTACCGGTTGAGCAGGTGCTCGATGCGGACCTTGTGCACGTTGAAGCTCCGTGCGGTGCGGGCGCGTCGGTTCCACGCGGCGGGGTAGCCCTCGGCGCCGAGGAGCGGGATGTCCTCGGTCGTCGACTCCGGGATCCTGCCGTCCATGGCCGCGACGGCCTCGTCGATGGCGTCCTTGCCCATCACGCGGTACGTCGTCCACTTGCCGCCGGCGACCACGACGAGCCCGGGCACGGTGTGCGCGACGACGTGCTCGCGGCTGAGCTGCGAGGTCTGGTCGGACTCCCCCGCCAGCAGCGGGCGGAGGCCGGCGTAGACGCCCTCGACGTCCTCGCGGGTGAGCGGGACGGCGAGCACCTTGTTGACGTGCTCGAGGATGTAGTCGATGTCCGCCGCGGTCGCTGCCGGGTGCGCCTTGTCGAGGTACCAGTCGGTGTCGGTCGTGCCGACGAGCCAGTGCCGGCCCCACGGGATGACGAAGAGCACGCTCTTCTCGGTGCGCAGGATCATGCCCGTGTTCGACTGGAACCGGTCACGGGGGATGACGAGGTGGACGCCCTTCGACGCCCGCACCTTGAACTGGCCGCGGGTGCCGATCATCGCCTGGGTGTCGTCGGTCCAGACACCGGTGGCGTTGACGACCTGCTTCGCGCGGATCTCGAACCGTTCGCCGGTCTGGATGTCGTGGGCCTGCGCGCCGACCACGCGCTCCCCGACCTTGATGAACCCCTCGATGCGGACGCGACTCGCTGCCTCGGCACCGTATGAGGCGGCGGTCCGCACGAGCGACGCGACGTAGCGCGCGTCGTCGACCTGGGCGTCGTAGTACGTCATGCCGCCGACGAAGGCGTCCTTCTTGAGCCCGGGCATGTTCCTGAGCACCTGCTTCCGGCTGAGGTGCCGGTGGTGCGGGACGCCGGGCGGACGGCCGCCGGACCAGCTGAACACGTCGTACATCGCCATGCCGATGCCGATGTAGAAGCGCTCCCAGACCCGGTGGTTGAGCGGGTAGAGGAAGCGCACGGGCTTCACCAGGTGCGGGGCGATGCGCTGCAGCAGCAGGCCGCGTTCGATGAGGGCCTCGCGGACGAGTGCGAAGTTGAGCTGCTCGAGGTAGCGGATGCCGCCGTGCACGAGCTTCGACGAACGGCTCGACGTCCCCGAGCCCCAGTCGCGGGCCTCGACGATGCCGACGCTCAGGCCACGGGTCACGGCGTCGAGCGCACTGCCGGCACCGACGATCCCGCCGCCGACGACCAGGACGTCGAGCTCCTTGGTCTTCAGCGTCTCGATCGCGGCCGCACGTTCGTCCGGCCCGAGCTTCGCCGCGGGGTCGAACCCCACGCCGGGCGTGACGTCACGCGGACGTCCGGCCGTGCTGGTCTGCTTCGTCGTGCTGGACTTGGCCATCGTCGCCTCCGGGTCACGGTCGGCGCCGTGGCGTCACCCGGGGTCGTGCCCGGGTGCCACCGTCACTGGTGGTACGGCGCCACGACCACTTCTACTCGCTGGAACTCCTTGGCGTCGGAGTATCCGGTCGTCGCCATCGAGCGGCGGAGGGCACCGACCAGGTTCGCGCGGCCGTCGTGGGTCGGCGTCGGACCGTTCAGGACGTTCTCGAGCGGGGCGATCGTGCCCACCTCGACCCGGCGGCCGCGGGGCAGCTCGGGGTGGTGCGCCTCGGCACCCCAGTGGTAGCCGCCACCCGGGGCCTCGGTCGCACGGGCGAGCGCGGTGCCGAGCATGACGGCGTCGGCACCAACGGCGATGGCCTTGACGATGTCGCCCGCGGTGTCGAGCCCGCCGTCGGCGATGACGTGCACGTAGCGGCCGCCCGACTCGTCGAGGTAGTCACGACGGGCACCGGCGACGTCCGCGACGGCGGTCGCCATCGGGGCGTGGATGCCGAGCGCGGCGCGGGTGGTCGACGCTGCGCCACCACCGAAGCCGACGAGCACACCGGCGGCACCGGTCCGCATGAGGTGCAGCGCCGACGTGTACGTCGAAGCACCGCCCACGATCACCGGGACGTCGAGCTCGTAGATGAACTTCTTGAGGTTGAGGGGTTCCTCGGTCTGGGAGACGTGCTCGGCGGAGACCGTGGTGCCGCGGATGACGAACAGGTCGACACCGGCGTCGACGACCGTCTTCGAGAACTCCTGGGTGCGCTGCGGGCTGAGCGAACCGGCGACCGGCACCCCGGCTGCGCGGATCTCCGCCAGGCGTGCGGTGATCAGCTCGGCCTTGATCGGCTCGGAGTAGATCTCCTGCATGCGCTTCGTGACGTTGCCGTCGGTGAGCGACTTGATCTCGTCGTAGTACGGGGTCGGGTCCTCGTAGCGGGTCCACAGACCTTCGAGGTCGAGCACACCGAGGATGCCGAGCTTGCCCATCTGGATGACCGTCGCCGGCGAGGACACGGAGTCCATCGGTGCCGACAGGATCGGCGACGCGAACGTGAACGCGTCGATCGACCACTGCACGCTGACGTCGCGCGGGTCACGCGTCCGCCTGGAGGGGACCACCGCGATGTCGTCGAACGCGTACGCCCGACGTCCGCGCTTGCCTGCACCGATCTCGACTTCGCTCACTCGGACAGCCTACCGGGCGGGCTCTGCGGCGTGCACGGGCCGGACGGTGCGGGCGGCGGGCAACCTCGCACCGTGCGAGGGCTGCCGCGTACGGTGCGAGGGCTGCCGCGTACGGTGCGAGGTTCCGTGTTCGGTGCGATGTCTCGAGGGTCGCACGACGTGCGGAACCTCGCACCACGCAGCCGTCACCGCGGAGTCGTCAGCGCGGGCGGCGCGGCGCCCGTCGGCGCTTCCGGAGCGCCCGCAGCACGAAGCCGAGCAGGAGCGCGAGCGCCACGAGGACGACGAGCAGCACGGCCGCGACCTTGACGAGCAGCGCCGCGCCGACGAAGAGCGCGATGAACACGAGCCAGACGAGGGCGTCGAGCACGAGGGGTCCAGAGGTGCGCACCCGCGGAACGATACCGACCCGCGCGGGGCGAGCCGCGCCTCCTGGCCGGGTACAGGAGCGGGGCCGTGCGGCGCGAAGCGACCACGCACGGCCCCACCCGTCACGGATACCACCCCCACAGCGGTACCCGTAGCCGACGCACAGCGCTAGCGCT
>NZ_MJGT01000049.1:0-8330 GCF_001864975.1 Curtobacterium sp. MMLR14_002 | reverse complement strand
GCACAGCGCTAGCGCTGTGCGTCGACGTCCTTGGCGAGCGTCCCCAGGTAGAGCTCGATGACCTTGGGGTCGTCAGCGAGTTCCTTCCCGGTGCCCGAGTACGCGTTCTTCCCCTGGTCGAGCACGTACCCACGATCGCAGATCTGCAGACAGCGTCGCGCGTTCTGCTCCACCATGATGATCGACACACCGGCCTTGTTGATCCGGCGGGTCCGCAGGAACGTCTCGTCCTGGCGCACGGGGGACAGTCCGGCGCTCGGCTCGTCGAGCAGCAGCACCTTCGGGTCCATCATCAGCGCACGGGCCATCGCGACGGACTGCCGCTCACCACCCGAGAGCGATCCGGCCCGCTGGTTGCGCCGCTGCGCGAGGACCGGGAACAGGTCGTAGATGACCTCAAGGCGCTCGGCGAACTTCCGGGGCCGCAGGTACAGCCCCATCTGCAGGTTCTCCTCGATGGACAGCGAGGGGAACACGTTGTTCGTCTGCGGCACGAAGCCGACACCGGCCTGCACGAGCTTGTTCGCCTTGAGGTTCGTGATGTCGTCCCCCTGCAGGGTCACCGATCCCTCGCGGATGGACACGAGCCCGAACAGCGCCTTCAGGAGCGTCGACTTGCCCGCACCGTTCGGCCCGATGATGCCGATGAGCTCGCCCGGGTAGCAGTCCAGGTCGCAGCCGTTCAGGATGTTCACGCCCGGCAGGTAGCCGGCGACCAGGTTCTTCGCGCTGAGCACCGGCTCGCGTTCCAGCGTGGTCGCCGGGGACGGACTGGAGGCACTGCTCGCGTTCGTGGGGTCCGTTGCGTCCGTCATCGGGTCGTCTCCTCTGCTGCGTCCTCTTCGGCGACTTCCTCCGCCAGTTCCTCGAAGGTCTCCTCGGTGAGGAGCGAATCGTCACCCAGGTCGGTGTCGTGGTGCGCACCGAGGTAGGCGTCGATCACGGCCTGATCGTCCATCACCGTGTCCGCCGGGCCCTCGGCGACGACCTTGCCCTCGGCCATCACGACCACCCAGTCCGAGATGTGCCGGACCATGTGCATGTCGTGCTCGACGAAGAGCACGGTCATGCCGTCGTCGCGCAGGGACTGGATGTGCCCGAGGAGCGACTGGGTGAGCGCGGGGTTCACGCCGGCCATCGGCTCGTCGAGCATGATCATCGTCGGGTCGGACATCAGCGCCCGGGCCATCTCGAGCAGCTTCCGCTGCCCGCCGGACAGCGAACCGGCGTAGTCGTCGGCCTTGGTGTCGAGCTTGAACCGGGCGAGCAGGTCCTCGGCCTTGGCCGTGATCTCGCGCTCGCGCTTCGCCCACACCGGCTTGACCAGGGCGGCGAAGAAGTTCTCGCCGGGCTGGTCGCGGGCGCCGAGGAGCATGTTCTGCATCACGGTGAGCCGGGACAGCGCCTTGGTCAGCTGGAAGGTGCGGACCATGCCCTTGTTCGCGATGTGCGTCGCGCTCGTCTTCTGCAGCGTGGCGCCGTTGAACTGCGTCTTCGCTCCGGGGCTCGGCTTGTCGAACCCGGTGAGCAGGTTGAAGAACGTGGTCTTGCCCGCGCCGTTCGGGCCGATGAGGGCCGTGATGGAGCCGCGCTGGACCTCGAGGTGGTCGACGTCCACGGCGGTCATGCCCCCGAAGCGGCGGGTGACGTCGTCGACGGTGAGGATCGGGTCGGCCTTGGGGTGGCCGTAGGTCTCAGACACTGAACGTCAGCTCCTTCTTGTTGCCGAGCAACCCCTGTGGACGGAACACGATGAGCAGCATGAGTGCGACGCCGACGAGCACGTACGAGAACTGCTCGGCCTGCTGCGCGTTCATGATCGAGTCGGGGATGAAGTCGCCGGCCAGCGTGCGGATGAAGAGCCGGACGACGAAGAAGAGCACGGCTCCGAGCACCGGTCCGAACACCGTCGCCGCACCACCGAGGATGAGCGCCGTCCAGATGAAGAACGTCATCGAGCGGCCCATGGCGTCCGGTTGCACCGAACTCGGCAGCACGTAGATGATGCCCGCGATCGCACCGAGCGCCCCACCGAACACGAGCGCCTGCATCTTGTACGAGTAGACGTTCTTGCCGAGCGAGCGGACGGCGTCCTCGTCCTCGCGGATGGCCTTCACCACGCGGCCCCACGGGCTGCGCATGAGCAGGAAGAGCACCAGGGTGAACAGGGCGACCATGGCCCACGCCGCGATGCGGATCCACCAGCCGTTGACGCCGTTGTTCGCGTACGTGAACCACAGGATCGTGGTGGTGCCGTCGGGCAGCGGGCTGAGGGCGGTGAACGGGTCGCGGTAGCTCGACCCGGTGATGCCGTTTGAGCCACCCGTGGTCGAGGTGAGCAGGCTCGAGCGGCCCACCATGCGGATGATCTCGGCGCCGGAGATCGTGACGATCGCCAGGTAGTCGCCGCGCAACCGCAGGGTCGGGATGCCGAGGATGATCGCGAACACGATCGCGACGAGCAGGGCGATGAGCACCGCCATCACGAACGGCAGTCCGTTCGTGATCGAGATCGCGAAGCCGTAGGCACCGAGCAGCAGGAACGCCGCCTGGCCCATGTTCACGAGGCCGGTGAGCCCGAAGTGCACGTTCAGGCCGATCGCGGCCAGCGCGAACGCCGCCGTGGTCGGGGCGAGTGCCTCCTGGGTGAGCGAGGACAGCAGGTTGAGGATGTAGTCCATGCGCGTGCTCCCTTAGCCGATCCGCTCGGCGCGGCCGAAGATGCCCTGCGGCCGGAACAGCAGGATGAGGATGAGGATGACGAGGGCGGTGGCGTACTTGAAGTCACCGGGGAGCACCAGGTTCGTGAGCTCCACGACGACGCCGATGATCATCGAGCCGACCAGGGCGCCGTACGCGGTGCCGAGGCCGCCGAGCGTGACCGACGCGAACATGAGCAGGAGCAGCTGGAGCCCGGTCTGCCAGTTCACGCCGTTCAGGACGAGTCCGAGCATCACACCGGAGAGTCCCGCGAGGCCGGCGGCGAGCGTCCACACGAAGCGGATCACCCGGTCGACGTCGATGCCGGAGGCCGCGGCGAGCGCGGGGTTGTCCGACACGGCGCGGGTCGCCCGGCCGAAGCGGGTCTTCGCCAGGAAGAGCCCGGTCGCGACGAGGACCACGAGCGCGATGCCCATGGCGACGTACGACTGCACCGTCAGGGTGACGCCGGCGAACCGCACGGTCTCCGGGTTGCCCTGCTGGATGCGGACCGTCGAGGCTCCGAAGAAGTACTGGAACGCGTACTGGGCGGCGATCGACAGACCGATCGTCACGATCATGAGCTGCGTGAGGCTGATGCGCCGTCGCCGGAGTGGGCGCCAGATCGCGGCGTCCTGCAGGTACCCGGTCGCGGCGCACAACAGCGTGACGACGATCCCGGTGACCCAGATGTTCCAGCCGAGCTGGTTGGCGAACACGTACGCCAGCAGACCGCCGAGGGTGACCTGCTCACCGTGCGAGAAGCTCGACAGCCCCGTCGTGCCGTAGATGAGCGAGAGCCCGATCGACGCCAGTGCGATGAGCAGCCCGAGCCGGAGACCCGAGGCGAACTGCTGCCAGGCCCGCTGGATGCTCACGCCCGACGAGTCCGTCGAGGTCGTGGCGCCCTTCTGGTCGGACAGCTGGAAGATCTGCCCGACGTTGGCGTTCAGGGTGGCCTGCACCTTGCGGTCGGCGTCGGCGGCGTTCGTCAGGTACTGGCCCTTCGGCAGGGTGCCCTGGTCGACGCTCACCGTGTACTCGCCGGCCGTGTCGACGCTGACGGACCAGCGGCCGTCGCCGTTGGTCGTGGCCGTCTGGTCGAAGCCGCTCGGGCCGGTCACGTCGACGTCGACGCCCTCGGCCGGTTCACGCTCGGAGTCGGTGATCGTGCCCTGGATGCACCCGTTGTCGGGGCTGACGGTGCACGCCTGGCTGGTGGCCGGTGCCGAGGTGGCACTGAAGGCCGGCAGGGTGACCGCCCAGTCGATCAGGAAGGTCGCCAGGAACGCGGCGACGAGCACGGCCGCGAGGACCGGTCGTCGTCGTGCGTGGCGGAGGCGGAACAGGCGCGGCTGCGCCCGTCCCGGAGGAGTGATGGATCCCACGGAAGAGCCTCTCGTTCGGATGACGAGGAACCTATGGGGATTTTGTGACACCCGTGTTTCCAACACGTTCCCTGTGTGATTCGTACCCGAACTGTGACGTTGTGGAGGAACGCTCCGAGGCGGGCGCGATCCGTGCCTCCAGGCGGAATGCGGCGACAGCCGCTCGCGTTACCATGTCCTATCCGGAACCCGTCGTCGTGTTCCCGGTGTCTCGACACTTCACTCGCCCACGAAGGGGACCCATGGACCAGCCGGATCCGTTCGGATTCATCGGACTCACGTACGACGACGTCATGCTGCTGCCCGGGCACACCGACGTCATCCCGAGCGAGGCGTCCACGGCGTCCCGGCTCACCAAGCGGATCTCCGTCAACGTCCCGCTGCTCTCCGCCGCGATGGACACCGTCACCGAAGCCCGCATGGCCATCGCCATGGCGCGCCAGGGCGGCATCGGGATCCTGCACCGCAACCTGTCCATCGAGGACCAGGCTGCCTACGTCGACAAGGTCAAGCGCTCCGAGTCGGGCATGATCACCAACCCCGTGACCACCACCCCGGACGCCACCGTGGCCGAGGTCGACGCGCTCTGCGGCCAGTTCCGCGTCTCCGGCCTGCCGGTCGTCGAGCAGGACGGCACCCTCGTCGGCATCATCACGAACCGCGACATGCGCTTCGTGGCCACGTTCGAGCAGGCCACCACGTACGTGCGCGACGTCATGACGAAGGCCCCGCTGATCACCGCGATGGAGGGCATCGACCCCGAAGAGGCGATCGCCATCTTCGCGCAGCACAAGATCGAGAAGCTGCCGCTGGTCGACGCCGACGGCAAGCTCCGCGGCCTCATCACCGTCAAGGACTTCGACAAGAGCGAGCAGTACCCCGACGCCACGAAGGACGACGAGGGCCGGCTCCGCGTCGGTGCCGCGATCGGCTTCTTCGGCGACGCGTGGCAGCGTGCCGAGGCCCTGCGTGACGCCGGCGTCGACGTGCTCGTCGTCGACACCGCCAACGGCGAGAGCGAAGGCGTGCTCGACATGGTCCGCCGCCTCAAGGCCGACCCGACGTTCGACGCCATCGACGTCATCGGCGGCAACGTCGCCACCCGCGCGGGCGCCCAGGCGCTCATCGACGCCGGTGTGGACGCCGTCAAGGTCGGTGTCGGCCCGGGCTCCATCTGCACCACGCGCGTCGTCGCCGGTGTCGGTGTGCCGCAGGTGACCGCCGTGTACGAGGCCTCACTCGCCGCACGCGAAGCCGGTGTCCCGATCATCGCCGACGGCGGTCTGCAGTACTCGGGCGACATCGCGAAGGCCCTGGTTGCCGGCGCCGACACCGTCATGCTCGGCTCGCTGCTGGCCGGCACCGACGAGTCCCCCGGTGACCTGGTGTTCGTCGGCGGCAAGCAGTTCAAGGCCTACCGCGGCATGGGGTCCCTCGGGGCCCTGCAGACCCGTGGCAAGAAGACCTCGTACTCGAAGGACCGCTACTTCCAGGCGGACGTGCCGAACGACGACAAGCTCATCCCCGAGGGCATCGAGGGCCAGGTGCCCTACCGCGGTTCGGTCGGCAACGTCGTCTACCAGCTCACCGGTGGGCTGCGGCAGTCGATGTTCTACGTCGGCGGTCGCACGATCCCCGAGCTGAAGGCCCGTGGCAAGTTCGTCCGCATCACGGCGGCGGGGCTCAAGGAGTCCCACCCGCACGACGTCCAGATGGTCGTCGAGGCGCCGAACTACCGCAGCTAGCAGCACTCGACCAGACGCCCCCGCTCCGGACGGAGCGGGGGCGTCTGGCGTTCGTGCGCCGACGCGTCAGGCCGAACGCCAGTCGTTCGACGTGATGTGCGAGCCGCCGTGCGGGCCCATCTGCAGCATCCCGCCGTCCACCGGCAGGGACACCCCGGTGATGTAGGACGACGCACGCGAGGCCAGGAACGCCACGGCTGCCGCGATCTCCCACGCGTTGCCCGGACGGCCGAGCGGCACACCGGGGCGGTCGATGGTGTGCGGGTCCTCGTCCTCGGCGCCGGTCATCCGGGTGGCGATCTCGCCGGGGGCGACGGCGTTCACGGTGATGCCGTGCTCGGCGAGCTCGATCGCCATGGTCTTCAGCAGGCCGCCGAGCCCGTGCTTCGCGGCGTCGTAGGCGCTCGAGCCGTAGCGGGGCTGGTGCTCGTGCACGCTCGTGATGCCGATGATCCGGCCGCCGGTGCCGGCCTGCACCATGTGCTTCGCAGCGGCCTGCATCGTGACGAAGGCGCCGTCGAGATCGGTCGACACCGTGTGGCGCCACTGGTCGAGGGTCATCTCGAGGAACGGGGCGTTGTCGCCGGTGCCGGCGTCGGCCACGAAGACGTCGACGCCGCCCAGCTGCGAGACGAGGCGGTCGACGACGGCGGCCGCCCCGGCGAGGTCGGAGACGTCGATCTGCTCGACGAAGGCCCGACGGCCGGTCTTCCGGACCTCCTCCGCGGTCTCCTCGGCACGGTCGGGTTCGGACAGGTAGGTGATGCCGACGTCCATGCCGGCTTCGGCGAGTGCGACGGCGGTCGCACGGCCGATCCCGGATTCGGAACCGGTGACGATGGCGGTGGTGGGCTGGAAGTCGCTCATGCGGCGGAACGTACGCCGGGCCTCCCGGGCGCCCTGCCGAACCATCCGCCTGGCGCAGGTCGGGTCGCCACGCCGGCACCGTCGCTCCTGCACCGATCCCTGTCCCTGCGCACAGGAACGTCACGGCTCGGTAACGAAACACCTTTGCGTACCGCCCCGTCACACGGGCGAAACACATGGACCCTACGTTTCTCGACATCCAGTGGAGGCGTCGCATTCACCCGAAGCGGCACAGCCTCCGCGCAGAGAAAGGGCTCCACGGATGATCAGAACCACCCGTGCCACCGCGGCACTGGCGTTGGCGGGCGCAGCAGCCGTCCTCCTCGCCGCGTGTTCCACCACCGGCAGTGCTTCCCCCTCGAGCTCGGCGTCGAGCGATGCGAAGAAGGATCCCGCCGCCAGCTGCAAGGCCCCGGACACCCCCGGTACGGACGCGCTGAAGATCGGCACGATCCTGCCCCTGACCGGTTCGCTGGCCTACCTCAACCCGCCGGCGGAGTCCGGTGTCGGCCTGGCCGTCAAGGACATCAACGCCGCGGGCGGCGTCCTCGACAAGGACGTCACGATCGACCCGGCGACCGACTCCGGCGACAGCAACGACATGACCGTGTCGAGCTCGGCCGCGACGAAGCTCGTCAACGCGAAGGTGCCGGTCGCGATCGGTGCCGAGTCCTCGTCGGTCACGCTGAACGTCATCGACCAGCTGACGAGCAACTGCATCGTCGAGATCTCGCCCGCGAACACCGCGACCGACCTCTCCGGCTACTCGTCGTACTACTACCGGACCGCACCGCCGGACTCGGTGCAGGGTTCCGCGCTCGGCCAGCTCGTGACCGGTGACGGCAACGCGAAGGTCGCCTTCCTGGTCTTCAACGACACGTACGGCACCGGCCTGCGCAACTCGGTGCAGGCTGCGGTCGAGGCGTCGGGCGGCCAGGTCGTCTACGGCGGCAAGGGTGAGGGCCAGGAGTTCCCGCCCGGCCAGACCACGTTCTCGTCCGAGGTGACCGCGGCCCTGGCCGCGAAGCCCGACGCGATCGTCGTCCTCGCCTTCGACGAGACGAAGTCGATCATCCCGGAGCTCGTCTCGCAGGGCAACGAGGCGAAGATCTACATGTCCGACGGCAACACGGCGGACTACTCGAAGGACTTCGACAAGGGCACCCTGACCGGCGCCCAGGGCACCATCCCCGGTGCCTCGCCGAAGGACGACTTCAAGAAGCAGCTCGCTGCGTTCTACAAGGACTCGTCGGGCAAGACGCTCGCCGACTACTCGTACGCGGCGGAGTCCTACGACGCCACCGTCCTCGCCGCCCTGGCCGCGGTGAAGGGCAAGGGCACCGACTCCGGCACGATCCAGGCCAACATGGCTGCGGTGTCGGGTGCTGACGGCGGCACCGAGTGCGCCACGTTCAAGGAGTGCAAGACGCTCCTGGACGACGGCAAGGACATCCACTACACCGGCCCGTCCGGCATCGGTCCGTTCGACGAGAACAACGACCCGTCGGCCGCCTACATCGGCATCTACAAGTTCGACGGCGACAACAAGCCCGTCTACCAGAGCGCCATCCAGGGTGCGGTGAAGAAGTAGGGCGCAGCCCAGCACCCCTCGCGAAAGCGACAGGCCCCC
>NZ_MJGT01000048.1:102028-102149 GCF_001864975.1 Curtobacterium sp. MMLR14_002 | reverse complement strand
GCGCCTGCAGCCTCGCACGGAGCGATCAACCCCGCACGGAAGCGCGAAGCACGCACCGTGCATACCGGCGCTGGCACCAGCGTCGGCGCCGCACGACGACGGACCGGAGGCCCGGTGCCAG
>NZ_MJGT01000048.1:64484-101406 GCF_001864975.1 Curtobacterium sp. MMLR14_002 | reverse complement strand
CTGGCACCGGGCCTCCGGTCGGAGGGTGGTCGCGCCTACGGCGCCATGATCACCTGGGGCGTGCCGGTGGCGGCGGCCGGACCCATCTCGTCCGCGATGCGGTTCGCCTCGTTGATCAGCGTCTGGACGATCTCGGCCTCGGGCACGGTCTTGACGACCTGGCCCTTGACGAAGATCTGCCCCTTGCCGTTGCCCGAGGCGACGCCGAGGTCGGCCTCGCGCGCCTCGCCCGGGCCGTTCACGACGCAGCCCATGACGGCGACGCGGAGTGGGACGGTCATGCCCTCGAGCCCCTTGGTGACGTCGTTCGCGAGCTGGTAGACGTCGACCTGCGCGCGACCGCAGCTCGGGCAGGAGACGATCTCGAGCTTGCGCTCGCGCAGGTTGAGCGACTGCAGGATCTGCAGGCCGACCTTGACCTCTTGCGCGGGCGGGGCGGAGAGCGACACGCGGATGGTGTCGCCGATGCCCTCGGCCAGCAGGATCCCGAACGCGGTGGCGCTCTTGATCGTGCCCTGGAACTCCGGGCCGGCCTCGGTCACGCCGAGGTGCAGCGGCCAGTCGCCGGCGGCGGCGAGCTGCCGGTAGGCCTTGACCATCACGATCGGGTCGTTGTGCTTGACCGAGATCTTGAAGTCGTGGAAGTCGTGCTCCTCGAACAGGGAGGCTTCCCACACGGCGGACTCGACGAGCGCCTCGGGGGTGGCCTTGCCGTACTTCTGCAGCAGGCTCGGCTCGAGCGACCCCGCGTTCACGCCGATGCGGAGCGAGACGCCGGCGTCCTTGGCGGCCTTGGCGATCGCGCCGACCTGGTCGTCGAACTTGCGGATGTTGCCCGGGTTGACGCGGACGGCGGCACAGCCGGCGTCGATCGCCTGGAAGACGTACTTCGGCTGGAAGTGGATGTCGGCGATCACGGGGATCTGCGACTTCTTCGCGATGATCGCCAGCGCGTCGGCGTCGTCCTGCGTGGGGACGGCGACCCGGACGATGTCGCAGCCCGAGGCCGTGAGTTCGGCGATCTGCTGCAGCGTCGCGTTGATGTTGGTGGTCTGCGTCGTGGTCATCGACTGCACGGACACCGGGGCGTCGCCGCCCACGAGCACCTTGCCGACCCGGATCTGCCGCGACTTGCGACGCGGAGCGAGGGTTTCGGGGGACTTGGGCATACCGAGGTTGACTGCGGGCACGTGAGCACTCTACGCGCTCGGTCTGACCGTGCCGGGTCCGGTCCCCGTGCGTCCGTTCAGAGCTCCCTGACCGAGTCCACGACCGTGATGAGCGGGGCGTAGAGCCGCATCACCGCGAGCGCGCGGTCGTGGTCCTCGTCGCTGGCGCCGGCACAGGCGTCCGCCACGACGGTCACCGTCGCACCGGCGTCGGCCGCGGCCAGCGCGGTCGACAGCACGCAGCAGTCGGTCGAGACCCCCGTGAGCACCAGGTGTGGGTGGTCGCCGACGACGGCCTGGAGGCTCGTCCCCCACTTGCCGAAGGTCGGTTCCGTCACGACGGGGTCGTTCCGGTCCGCGGCGGCCGACGCGAAGGGCTCGGTGAGCGCGTACAGCGGGTCGGCGTCCGGCACCAGTGCGAAGGGCCAGTCGCGGTAGTACGGCACCCACGCACCCTCGGGCTCCGCCGGAGCCACGAAGCGGGTGAAGACCGTGCGGCCCGTGAACCGCGGCAGGAGCCGCTCGATGCCGGCGCCGGCGTGGTCGTACCGCGGGGCGGCCCACGGGTTCTCGCCGGTGAAGACCTGCTGCATGTCGATGACGACGAGCCAGGCGTCGTCGGGGATCGCCGCGCTCATCGCAGGTCGTCCGGGGTGGCGAGTGCTTCCTGGCGGCGGATCGAGCCGCGAGCGAACAGCAGCGTGCCGAGGAACCCGACGACCAGGGCGACGAGGACGCCGAGGTTCGCGTAGGCCCACGGCCCCTCGCGGCCACCGAGGCCGAACGGGCCGAGCAGGTAGCCCTGCCACGACAACCACGCGGGCGACGAGAGCGTCACGAGTCCCCAGCCCAGGGCCGTGCCGACCAGGACCAGCGCGATCGCGCCCCACCGGACGTCACCGTAGCGGCCGCGACGGTCGTCGAGCTCGGCCTCTGCGTAGGCGCGTCGGCGCAGCAGGACGTCCGCGACGAAGATGCCGGCCCACACCGCGATCGGCACGCCGAGGGTGATCAGGAACGCCTGGAACGGCTTCGCGAAGCTGGTCGCGAAGAAGGCGATGTACACGGCGCCGGCGACCATGAACGCTCCGTCGACCCCGGCTGCGACCGGCCGCGGGATCTTCACGCCGACGCTCAGCAGCGCGAGGCCCGACGAGTAGATGTCGAGGACCGCTCCCCCGACGAGCCCGAGGATCGCCACGATCGCGAACGGGATGAGGAACCAGATCGGCAGGATGGTGGTGAGCGCGCCGATCGGGTCGTCCTGGATGGCAGCGTTCAGGTCCGGCGACGAGCCGGCGAGCAGGACGCCGAAGACCACGAGGATCGCCGGGGCCAGCGCGCCGCCGAAGGTCGTCCACCCGACGACCCCACCGGTGGACGCGGCCCGCGGCAGGTACCGGGAGTAGTCAGCGGCGGCGTTCACCCAGCCGAGGCCGAAGCCGGTCATCACCAGGACCAGGGCCCCGATGACCTGCTGACCGCTGCCGGAGGGCATCGCGGCGATCGCGGCGAAGTCGATGGAGGGCACCGCGAGCACGATGTAGACGACGGTGAGCACCCCCGTGATGACCGTGATCCAGGTCTGCAGGCGCATGATCACGTCGAAGCCCGCGACGCCGGCCCCGACCACGAGCGCGGCGACGACGACCAGCGCGACGACCTTCGTCAGCACCCCGCCGTCCCAGCCGAGCTCGGTGAAGACCGTGGAGGTCGCCAGGACCGCCAGTGCGGCGAGCGAGGTCTCCCACCCGACGGTGAGGATCCAGCTGAGGAACGAGGGCACCCGGTTGCCCCGCACGCCGAAGGCCGCACGACTCAGCACCATCGTCGGCGCCGACCCCCGCTTGCCGGCGATCGCGACGACGCCGCACAGCAGGAACGAGAACACCACCCCGACGACCGAGACGGCGGTGGCCTGCCAGAAGGAGATGCCGAACCCGATGACGAACGCCCCGTAGGCGATGCCGAGGACGGAGATGTTCGCGGCGAACCACGGCCAGAACAGTCCCCGTGGGGTGCCCTTCCGATCGGACTCGGCGATGACGTCGAGGCCCTGGCGCTCGACGGTGCGAACCTCGGGAGGGTTCGGGGCGGCTGTGGTCATCCGCTGAGCGTAGCGCCGGAGCGACTACCCGAACAGGTTCACCGGCCGCACGATGTCGGCGTAGATGAGCAGCGCGCTCATGCCCGCCAACAGCACCACGACGACCATCGTCAGCGGCATCGTCTTCGCCAGGTCGATGGGCCCCGGGTCCGCCTTGCCGACGAGCTTGAACGACCGTCGCTTGATCGCTTCCCAGAGCGCACCCGCGATGTGTCCGCCGTCGAGCGGCAGCAGCGGCACCATGTTCAGCACGAACAGGCCGATGTTGAGCGAGGCCAGCAGCCCGAGGATCGTGTACGCCTTGTCGACCACGGGGACGCCGCTCATCGACGAGACCTCGCCGATCGCACGGCCCACACCCACCACCGACACGGGGCTGTCCTGCGACCGCTCCTGGGCACCGAACGCGGCGTTCCACACGGCGACCAGGCGCTGCGGCAGGTCGATGATCAGGTGCGCGGACGCCGCGATCTGGGCGCCGGTCGCGGGCAGCACCTCGGCCGGGGACTGCCGCACCAGGGACTGCCCGATGCTGACGCCGACCACGCCGACGCGCTGGGTCTTCGTGGTGCCGTCGTCGTTCTTGACGACCTCGCCCTCGGCGTCGTAGACGTCGCGGGTGGCGGTCGTCGGGGTGATCTCGAGGGTCTTGCGGGCACCGTCGCGCTCGACGACCACGGTGACCTGCTCACCGGCGGACTCCTGGAAGACCTCGGAGACGCGGGTGATGGTGGGGTCCTGCTCGCCGTTCACCGAGAGCACGACGTCGCCGGACTCGATGCCCGCCTGCTTCGCCGGGGACACCGCGTCGCCGGGCGAGCACTCGGTCGTCTGGCTGTTCGGCAGCACGCACCCGACGCTCGACGTGAAGGTCGTCGTCGGCGCCCCGAACCCGCACAGCAGCACACCGAACAGCACGATGCCGATCACCAGGTTCATCGCCGGGCCCGCGACCATCACGATGATCCGCTTCCACGGCGTCAGGCGGTAGAAGGCGCGGGAGTCGTCACCGCCGGAGTCCGCGATCTGCTCGGCGCTGGCCTGGCGGGCGTCCTGCACGAACGCGCCGTACATGCCGGTGTTCGTGATGGCGTTCGCCCGGCCCGAGGCGCGCGGCTTGAGCATGCCGACCATCGAGATGTACCCACCGAGCAGGATCGGGCGGATCCCGTACTCGGTCTCACCCCGCGTGAACGACCACATCGCCTTGCCGAAGCCCAGCGAGTACTGCGTCACCTTGACGTTGAAGAGCTTCGCGAAGGACAGGTGCCCCAGCTCGTGGAGTCCGATCGAGACCAGCAGGCCGATGATGAAGACGACCACGCCGAGGACGAAGAGCAGGACGGATTCGACGGTCACCGGGAAAGAGTACGGGACTGATTCCATGACGGAGCCGAGCGCCGTCTGAGAGGAGAGCTGGGCCTCCAGGCCGGTGCGTCACGTCCGCGGTCTGCCGCCTCCGCATCGGACGGGAGGCGCGACTCGCGTCAGCGGGTCAGCGCGCGGTCCGCAGCGGTGCGGGCCCACTGCTCCGCGGCGAGCACGCCGTCGAGTGACGGCTCCCCCGCGGTGTGCTCCTCGACGACGCGCTCGACCGTGTCGACGATGTCCAGGAAACCGATCGCGCCCGCATGGAACGCGGCGACGGCCTGCTCGTTCGCGGCGTTGAACACGGCCGGGAACGTCCCGCCCAGCTCGCCCACCCGCTTGGCGAGGGCGACGGCGCCGAAGGCGTCCTGGTCGAGCGGCTCGAACGTCCACGTGCTCGCGGTCGTCCAGTCGAGCGGCACGCCGACGCCGGGCACCCGGTCCGGCCAGGCCAGGCCGAGCGCGATCGGCAGCCGCATGTCCGGCGGCGACGCCTGGGCGATGGTGGAGCCGTCGACGAACTCGACCATCGAGTGCACGATCGACTGCGCGTGCACGGTGACGTCGATGCGGTCGTACGGCACGTCGAAGAGCAGGTGGGCCTCGATGACCTCGAGCCCCTTGTTGACCAGGGTCGCGGAGTTCGTCGTGACGACGAGCCCCATGTCCCAGGTCGGGTGCGCCAGTGCCTGGGCGGGGGTGACGTCACGGAGCTGCTCGCGGGTGCGCCCACGGAACGGACCGCCGCTCGCCGTCAGGACGAGCCGCTGCACCTCGGCGTCGGCGCCGGAGCGCAGCGCCTGCGCGATGGCGGAGTGCTCGCTGTCCACGGGCACGATCTGCCCGGGCGCCGCGGCCTGCTGCACGAGGGAGCCACCGACGATCAGGCTCTCCTTGTTCGCGAGGGCGAGCACGGCACCGCTCTCGAGCGCCGCGAGCGTCGGGCCGAGGCCGACCGAGCCGGTGATGCCGTTCAGGACGACGTCGGCCTCGACACTCCGGACGAGCTGCTCCGAGTCGGCTGCGCCGAACGCCGTGTCGCGGACGCCGAACCGGGCGGCCTGTTCCGCGACGAGGTCGCGGTTGCTGCCGGCGGTGAGCCCGACGACCTCGAACCGGTCGGGGTTGCGGGCGACCACATCGAGCGCCTGGGTACCGATCGACCCGGTGCTGCCGAGGACGACGATGCGCCGACGATCAGGACCGGTGCTGCCGAGGCGGCCGTCCGTCACGGTCAGCCCTTGGCGAGGATGTCGACCACGAAGACGAGCGTGGCGTTCTTCGGGATGCCCGAGCCCTCCTGCGGGTTCGCACCGTAGGCGTCCTCCGGCGTGGCGACGATCAGGACCTGCGAGCCGACCTTCTGCCCGACGAGCCCGGTGACGAAGCCCTTGATGAGCGCGCTCTCCGAGACGGTGAAGGTGGTGGGGACGCCCTTCGACCACGAGGAGTCGAACTCCTTACCGGTGTCGTAGACGACGCCCTTGTACTGCACGAGCGCGGTGTCGCCGTCGGCGATCTCGGTGCCGTCGCCCTGCTTGAGCACCTCGACCGTGGTCTTCGTGGGCGCCTTGACGCCGTCGGGGACCGTGATCTCCGGCTCGCCCGAGGCCTTGTCCTTGACCGTGGGCAGGCCCGGGTCCTGGTCCTGCGGGGTACCGGTCGCCTTGGTCGGGGTCTGCGCGACGACGTCGGCGACCACGACGATCTCACCGCCGGTGTTGAAGCCGAGTGCCGAGGACTGTCCGACCGCGGCGACGCGGTCGCCCACCTTCGAGCAGGCGAGGAGCGCACCGAAGCCCGATCCGCCGACGGAGAGCACCTGCGGGTTGCCCTCGTCGAAGCCGACGGTGCCGAGCTTCTTGGCGTCCGATGCCTCGTACACGCTGTAGGAGACCTGCGCGTAGTCGCCCTCGTCGAGCGCCGCGCCCTTGCCCTTCACGAGGCGGGTGGCCTGCGGTGTCTTCGCGGACAGGCCGGACGAGAACTTCACGGTCGGGGCCTTCGGCCCGCCGAACGACCCGGTCGCCTTGATGGCATCGGACGACTTGCCCGGGTCGGGGCAGGAGGTGATCGCCGAGGCCGTGGCACTGGCCGACGGGGTCGGCGAAGCCGAGGACCCGTTCGAACCGGAGCCGGAGCAGGCGGCGAGTCCCAGCACGACGGCGGGGACGATGGCGATCGGGAGCAGGCGGAGACGCTTCACGAGGACCTAGTCTGCCCCACCTGTCGAAGAGTCCCCTGCCAATGACGCAGGTCGGACGACCAGCTGCGGCTCGTGGTGCACCGGGAACGCCACGGACCGCGCGATGAAGCAGAGCTCGTTCGCGGTGACGTGTGCGGCTTCGGCGTCCGCGACGCGGTCGGCTTCGAGGATCGTGACGACCGGGTGCAGGGTCGCCTCGGTCAGTTCGCCCGAACCGTCGCGGTTCAGGCGGAGCGACGCGGTCGCGGTGTCCTGGTAGTCGACGACGGTGAAGCCCTTCGTCACCGCGACGTGCAGGTAGCTGAGCATGTGGCACTGGGCCAGCGCCGCGACCACCATCTCCTCGGGGTTCCAGCGGTCACGGTCGCCGCGGAACGTCGGGTCGGCGGAGCCGGGGACATCGGGCTTGCCGGTCGCGGAGACCACGTGTTCGCGGCCGTAGTCGCGGTACCCGGAGGTGCCGGTCCCGCGGTCGCCGGTCCAGCTGACGGAGACCTCGTAGGAGTGGTCGTGCACGGGTGCGCCCCTTCGCCTTGGCTAGCATGGCGGCATGACGGTGAGCCCCGAAGTCCGCAGTGATCGCCATCCTCTCACCGCCGACGGTTCCGTCGAGCTGGCGGTGCTCGAACGCTCAGGGTTCGACGAGAGCCGGCACGTCGGCGCCGGCGTCGTCGTCGACGCGAGCGGCACGGTGATCGACTCCGTCGGCGACGTGACCGCGAGCATCTACCCGCGTTCCACCATGAAGCCGTTCCAGGCCCTGGCGGTCCGACGTTCCGGTGCGCTGTTCTCCGACGAGGAACTCGTCCTCACCACCGCGAGTCACGCCGGCACCGCGGCGCACCAGGCGCTCGCCCTGCACATGCTCGAGTCCTTCGACCACGTCGAATCCGACCTCGGCTGCCCGCCCGACATGCCCTTCGACCGCGGGACCGCCCGGACGATGGACGGCCCTCGCCGACTGGCGATGAACTGCTCGGGCAAGCACGCCGGCATGCTCGCGGCCTGCCGGGTGAACGGGTGGGACGAAGCCACGTACCTCGACATCGAGCACCCGCTGCAGCAGCAGGTGCGTTCCGTCGTCGAGGAGTACACGCACGAGACCGTCGACCTGGTCGGTACGGACGGCTGCGGTGCCCCCGTGTTCCCGCTCACCCTGACGGGGTTGGCACGCGGGTTCGCCGGTGTGGTGGCACGGGCCGACGACGACTCCGCTGCGCTGACCGACGCGGTCCTGGCGCACCCGTGGGCGATCGACGGCGTCGGACGTGCGAACACGGTCACCATCGAGCGACTGCAGGTGCTGGCGAAGCTCGGTGCCGAGGGCGTCATGGTCATGGGGTTGCCCGGAGGCGCCGCCGTGGCCGTGAAGGTGCTCGACGGCTCACAGCGAGCCGGCACCCTGGCGGCCCTGGCGCTGCTCGAGCGGAACGGGCTCGTGGCGTCGGACGGGGTGGCCGAGGTGCTCGAGGCGACCGGTGAGCGGGTGCTCGGCGGTGGCGTGCCCGTCGGCGCGGTGCGGGTCGGCGCCGGGTTGCGCTGATCGTTGCTCGGCGCTGGTCAAGCGTCAGCGCTGGTCATCGCGCGGGGCTGGTCATCGATCGGCGCTCGGGGGTCAGGGACGAGGACCGGCAGCGCCGGGGACACCCGGACGACCGCGTGGTCGTCGGGTCGACGGACGGAGCAGCCGTACCGTGAGACCTCGACGGTGACGTCCCGCTGACGAGGCGCCGATCCGAGTCCGGCCACGAGCACCACGGAGCCGTGCGGTCGGCCGTCGGCACCCATCCGCACCGCGACCGAGGTCCCCGACGGCAGGGCGTGCACTGACAGGGTGCTCACTGCCCGGGTGCTCGCTGGGCGGGCGCTCGGGGCTGGATCGGCGCTGCCGGTCGCCACGGTGTCGAGGACCTCGGGAGCAGCGGCCCAGCGCAGGTCCTCGTCGGTGTGGACGGCAGCGGCTCGGAGCTGCTCGGCGAGCCCGCGGAACACCGCGACGGCGAGTGCTCCGGCACCGACGACCACGACGTGGGACGAGGCGTCGACCCGGAGCACGCGGCCGCCCGGACCGTGCCCGAGGACGAGTGCCGGCGTGCCGTCGCCGTCCTCGGGAACGGTGCCCGTCAGCGTTTCCGGCGCACCGAGCGGTCCGGGCTCGGTGGGCTGGTCAGGTCCGCGCGGAGGGACGACCGCGACCGGGTCCGGCGGGGCCGAACGGTGCAGCACCACGTCGACCAGCGCGCAGCACGTACCCGCGCCGAGCAGGACGCCCTGCCCCGCGCCGCTGATCGGCGCGAGGACCCCGGCCACGACGAGCGCGACCGCGGCCCCCACGATCACGCAACGTGCGGTGAACCGGGACATGACCCCATCGCACCAGGAACGAGCAGCTCAGCGCTGGCCCGGGACCCGATCTGTGGAGAAGTCGCCTACTGCACCAGGAAGAAGTGCTCACCGATGTCGACGCGGGCACCACGCTCGACGCGGTACCGGCGACCGGGCTCGCAGCGGCGGATCGATCCGTCGATGTGCCGGACGACCGTGCCGTTGCCGGAGAACCGGTCGGAGACCCACAGGTCGTCGCCGTCGCGGCCGAGCTCGAGGTGCGTCTTCGACACGGACTTGCCCGGGTCGTGCACGGTCAACAGGTCGTCGTAGCGCTCCCCCGGCTGCGGTCGCGGCAGCCGGCCGAGCAGGCCCGTGCCGTGGACGCCGAGCCGCTCACCCGTGCTGAAGTGCAGCACGAACGGTGCGCGCGTCGGGGTCTTCGCGACGATGCGGGTCTCGTCCACGTCCTCGTCGAGGTCGTCGAGCGCACCGGCCGCTGCGGGAGACTCCGACCGGTCGACGGGCGGAAGCGGCAGCACCGGTCCGGTCGCTCCCGGGATCGGGGGCAGCGGTGCAGCGGAGGGCACGCCCGCGGTGTCGGCGGACGGTGCCGAGGAGGGGACGGTGGCGGAACCGGGCACCGGCGGGATCGGCGTGCGCGGCACGGCGGACGCCTCGGTCGGCGGCTCGGGCTCGGTCACCGGTGCAGCGTGCGCTCCGCGGGGACGTCGGCCGGCATCGGACTGCTCGACCTCGGCGCGGAGGAAATCGTCGTCCACTGGGATCTCGTCGTCCGGCTCGTCGCCTGCAGCGCGCTCGTCGGACGCGTTCGGACCCGCGGGCTCGGCGGAACCCGCGTCGGGCTCGTCCGGCTCGTCCGCAGCGTTGCCCGCGTCGGGGGCCTGCGTGCTGTCGGACTCCTCTGCTGCCCAATCGGGTCGGGTCATCGGCAGCGGCATGACCGGGCCGGTGAAGGCCGCGGTGACCGCCGGACGGACGGCTCCGCACTCGCCGCAGAAGATGTCGTCGGGTTCGAGCCGGTTGCCGCAGACGTGGCAGATGGTCGTCTCGTGCATGCCCGGGGTGACGAGCGGGGCCGGACGGGGCGGTCGACGGTCGATCAGCGGCTCGACCACGGCGGTGTCCCCGGGCTGCGGGGGCGACACCACGGCCGGCTGATCGTCGGTGGCGCTCGTCTCCGACGCGGCCACGATCGCCTCGTCGGGCTCCGGTTCGAACGCGTCCCGGGCACCCTGTGCGTCCCGGGGTTCCTGCGCGTCCTGTGCGTACTGGGCGCCGTGTTCGTCGGGCGCAGGAGCCGCAGCGTCCTGTTCGGAAGCAGGTTCGGCGGGTGCTCCCGGCATCGGCGGGACGACCGGATCGGCGGGCACCTCGGCAGCCGGGGTACCGCGACCGACCCACCAGGACGGCCCGGCGGGTGCCGCCGGGGGTGCGGTGGCAGCGGGCGGTGCCCACACCGGCACGGAGGGCTCGGCAGCGGGCTGCGGCTCGACGGGCCCGGGCAAGACGGGCTGGGACTCGACGGGCTGTCGCGCCGCCTGGTCCGAGACCGACGACGGAGCATCGCGGATCGGGTCCTCGGGCGTCTCGGGGCGACCGGGAGCCGGGGCGATCCGGGTGCGCTCGGGGTCGTCGGCATCGAGGGGTTCGGACGGGTACCCGTCGGGATCGAGGGCAGGTTCGGACTCGCCCGGCGCACCCGACCAGTCCTCGAGCCCGGACCCGGCACCGTGCACATGGGAGGGGGCCTGGCGCGGCGCGAAGGCATCGGGACGCTGCACCGGCACGGGCGCCGGCGGTTCGGTCCCACGACGGTCGGCACCGGTGAGCCAGGCACGCGTGGCGGGATCGAGCGTGGCTTCGGGCAACCAGGCGTCGGAAGCCGGGTCGGACCGTCGGCCGTGGGCGTCGGGCTGCTGCAACGGTGGCGGCGGTGCCTGTTCGACGGGGGTCGGCGCGACCGGGCGACGGCTCGCGGCGGCGGTGACCGCGCGACCGCACTCACCGCAGAAGATCGCTCCGTCCGGGAGCATCGATCCGCAGTGTTCGCATCTGATCACGTGGTGCCTCTGTCCTCACTCGGCCGTCCACGACGCTCGTCCGGCCTCTGGACATCGTAGTCGCCGCGCCCCGACGCAGCCTGGCGATCGGTCCTCCGACGGGACCGTGCCGTCGGACGGCGTCCCGTTCCCCGCAGGGACCGGAGCGAGACAGCGGTGCGGAACCGCTCCCGCCGGGTCCGCCCTGTCCGGAGCGAACCGATCGCATCGTCGGTCGCCGCCCACATGCGGTCGGCGGTGGTCTGGTCGGCGTCACTCGGACCGAACACCGCACGGTCGGCCAGCGCGGCGAGCCCGGTGCCACCGTCGCCCGGTGCACCGACCACGGCTTCGCGTCGGGTTGCCGCCTGCCGCACGTCGTGCCCGCGGTCGAGCAGTGCGTCGCGGTACTCGTCCCAGGCGCCGACGATGCGGCCGCGGGGCGTGGCGGCGTTCCGCCGTCGGCGGCGCCGCAGTCGCTTCAGCAGCACGATCACGGCGAACGGCAGCAGGACGAGCGCGACCACGCCGAGGGTCCCGAGGGCCCAGGGCAGCACCGCGAGCAGGATCTGGAGCCAGAGCGGCTGCACCGGCGGCGTGTTCCGGTCGCTCTCGGGGGGCGTCTGCTGGTCCTGGTCCTGCCGGTCGACCGGGGGCGGCGGCACCACCGTCTCCGGTCGGGTGACCGGCTGCGGGGTCTGCTGCTGCTCGTTCGGGATCTCGCGCACCTCGGGGTTGGGGTTGAGCATCACCCATCCCCACTGCGCGGTGTCCACCTCGATGCGGGCCGTGACGTCGGACCCACGGAAGGTCGTCGTCCCGCCACGCGCTGCGGTGCCGTCGCGGCCCGAGTCTCCCCCGGCCGTGAAGCCCATCACGACCCGTGCGGGGAAGCCGATCTCGTCCGCCATCAGTGCAGCCGCCGCGGCGTACTGCTCCTGGTCCCCGATCATCAGGGGTGCGGTGAGGAGCTCCTGGACACGGTCGGCACCGTGACCGGACCGACTCATCCGGTCGTCGCCGACACCGTGGCTGACGTACCCGTTCCGCTGCAGCGACTGCACCGCGGCGAGGAGCTTCGCACCGGGTGCCGACACGTCCTTCGTCGTGGACTCCACGGTGTCGCGCACGGCGTCGGGGACGTCCCGTGCGGTGGGCACGGCGGCGCTCCCCGGGCGCGCGGTGGCCAGCTGGCGTTCCGTCGGCTGGTCGGGCAGCACCGCCGTCAGGTCGTAGGACGTGCCGTCCCCGACTCCGCCGACCACGGCGCCGGTGCCGGTCGATCCGTTGTAGAAGAAGGCGCCGCGCTCGTCGTCGGCGTCCTGCCCGGTGAACTCCACGCGCTCCAGGTCACCGACCGTCGGCAGCCACACCCCGCGGTACCCGTCGACCGTCACACCGACGTCGACCGTGGTGCCCCGGACACCGCGGACGTCGACCGCGGTCGGCACACGTTCGAAGGTGCCCGAGCCGGCCGAACCGTCGGCCCCGCCGACGCGGTAGACGACGCCGTCGTAGGTGTCGAGCGTCGCGATGCGCACGAACCCGCCCTCGGGCAGGCCGGTCACCCGGAGCTGGGTCGCGTCCGAGGCGGTGGACTCCTCGTAGGCGCGGAACCCGCTGAGCGGACTGACGTAGTCGCGTGGGTCGAACGGCTTCACGACGTCGGTGCGTGCGACGGTGCGCTCACCCGACGGAGGTGCCACCATGCCGAGTCCGGTCGCGACGACCGCCGCGGCCACGATGGTGCCGGTTCCCACGAGGGCGGGGCGGACGATCGAGCGCGCGACCGGCACGCGTGCACCGATGGTGGTCGCCACCGCGACGGCGCGACGCGCGTGCCGCACGGTCAGCGCCCAGACGAGGGCGAGGCCGACCAGGACGACCGCCGTCACGATCGACGTGTCGAGCCGGCTCGGCCCGACGACGACCCCCACCGAGAAGAGCACCAGTGCCGGGATGCTCGCGAGTTCCTGCCTGGAGGCGCGGGTCGCCACGCTCACGGCGGTCACCGCCGCCACGAGCAGCGTCACGAAGTAGGGCACGAGGAGCGCCTCGTAGGAGCCCACCGGCAGGCTGATGGTCACCAGCTGCTTCCAGCCGAGGGCGACGCCGGCGAAGAGGTCGAGCAGGCCGCGTCCGGTGGGCAGCAGGCCGTTGGCCTGACTCGGCACGGCGGCGGGGACGCCCGTGAGCGTGAAGGCGGCGACGGTCGCGATCGCCACGACGGCCGTCGGGAGCCGGAACAGGGTGCCGAGGAGCGCGACGACCGTCCCGATGACGATCGCGGTCACCGCGGCGGTGATCATCGCGCCGTCCCGGTACACCGGCCACCAGAACGTGCTCGCGACGGCCAGCAACAGCCAGACCGCCAGCGTGCCGCCGGCGAGCCGGAACGGCACGAGCCGCCGTGCGTCGCGACGGTCGGAACGCCGGGTCGAGCGCCTCGCCCGGTCCTGTGCCGGGGCCGGGGTGGTCACGGGTGCGGCGCTCATGCTGCCGACGCCGATCGGTGCAGGGCGTGCCGGAGGTCGTCCAGGTAGCCGATGGTCATCACCGTCAGACCCGCGACGCGCAGGAACCGCGGCTGGGCCTCGGGCTCGCAGATCACCGCGACGACCTCCACCCCGACGGGGAACCGCGTGGCGGCGAGTCGGAGCGCGGGCAGGCCGACGGTCGACCCCACCACGAGGAACGCGACGGAGATGCCCTCGGTGTCGCTGCCGACGATCCGTGAGACCTCGGCGATCGGCAGGCACGCGTCGGCGAGGCCGACCGAGGCGAAGTCGTCGAGCAGGCGCGTCGGCGTGACGGTGGGGAGCGTCCGCACGGCGTACACGGCACGCTTCGCGAACTCGGGCGTGCGCTGCGACACCACGACCGAGACCTCACGGCCGTCGCGGATCGCCCGCGCGCCGAGGGACGCGGCCGCGCTGACCGCGAGCTCGAACTCCTCGTCGTCGGCGAACTCACCCCGGGCGATGCCGAGCGCGACGACGAGGTGCGAGCGACGGGTGTCCTCGAACTGCCGGACCATGAGCGCGCCGGACTTGGCGGTCGACTTCCAGTGGATGGTGCGCGGATCGTCGCCGGGCATGTACTCGCGGATGGCGTGGAAGGCGATGTCCGCGGGTGACAGGTCCGTCGTCGCCTGCCCCTCGAGGTCGCGCACCAGGCCGGTGCTCGTCGACGGGATCGCGATGGTGCGCGGGTGCACGATGACCTGCTCACGGGCGGTCCAGACGAGCTCGCGGCGGACGAGTCCCACCGGGTCGGCGCGGACGCCCGTCACGGGACCGACGTCGAGCACCCCGCGGCGGAGCGTCGGGACGGGGACCTCCCGCTCGAAGGTGCCGTGCGGCCCGATGGCCGGGATCGCGACGTCGACGAGGCCGGATCCGACCGGCACCTCGACGGTGGTCGGCACCGACGGCAGGCGTGTGGGGTTCTCGGCCGTGATGATCACGCCGGCGTCGTCGCCGACCGCCACACGGTGCTGCGGCAGCCGCATCCGGATCGCCAGCCGCGACCGGCCGATCAACGCCACCGCGGCGACCACCGCGAGCACGGCGCCGGCGAACCCGACGACGACGATCTCCCGCAGGCCGAACCGGTAGCCGGTCACGAACGCGACGAGCGTCAGGGCGGCGACCGTCCACCCGAGCCCGGTGACGACGGACGAGACCTCGCCCCAGAGACGCAGGACGAGCCTCCAGGCCGTTGCCCAGAGCCGGACGATCCCGATGACCGCGTCCGCTGCGACGCCCTCGCGGTCACCGACGATGCGCGTCCGGACGTTGGTCATGCCGGTGACCGTCCCCGTGCGCTCGTACGCCGTCGTGCCACGACGCGACCGCGTCGAGGACGGACGGCGCGAGCGCGTGGAGACGGGCCGGCGGTCCGTCACGTCGTGACTCGGTCGGCGGGCGGCGGGGTCTCCACCAGGAGCTGCGCGATGACGCTCGGTGCGCTGACGCCGTCGAACTCGGCCTCGGCGTCGAGCACCAGGCGGTGCGCGAGGACGGGGACGGCCAGTGCCTTCACGTCGTCCGGCGTGACGTAGTGGCGACCGCTCAGCGCCGCGAGGACACGTGAGGCGCGGATCAGGCCCATCGCTCCACGGACGCTGACGCCGAGCCGGACCTCGCTCGCGGAGCGGGTCGCGTCCACCAGACGGGCGACGTAGTCGGCGATCACGGCGTCAACGTGCACGGTGCGGGCCAGGGCGGCCATCTCGGTGATGGTCGCGGCGGGCACGACGCTCGCCAGCGGGACCGACGCCGACGGAGCCGACGAGGTCTCGAGGATCTTCACCGTCGCGGCGTGGTCGGGGTAGCCGATGGACGTCTTCATGAGGAAACGGTCGAGCTGGGCCTCGGGCAGACGGTAGGTGCCGGCCTGCTCGATCGGGTTCTGGGTCGCGATGACCATGAACGGCGCGGCGAGACGGTGGTTGACACCGTCGACCGTGATCGCGGACTCCTCCATCGCCTCGAGCAGCGCGGACTGCGTCTTCGGGCTCGCACGGTTGATCTCGTCGGCGAGCACGATGTTCGCGAAGACCGGCCCGCGGTGGAAGTCGAACTCCTGCGTCCGCTGGTCGTAGACGCTGATGCCGGTGATGTCACCCGGCAGCAGGTCGGGGGTGAACTGGATGCGGTTCGTGGTGCCCTGCACGCTCTGCGCCATCGCCCGGGCGAGGCTCGTCTTGCCCGTTCCGGGGACGTCCTCGAGGAGCAGGTGCCCCTCGCTGAGCATCGCCGTGACCGCGAGGCGGATCACGAACGTCTTCCCGAGGAGCACCTGCTCGACGTTGGTCACGATGCGGCCTGCGACGTCGGCGAACCAGGTGGCCTGCTCCGGGGTCATGCTCATGCGGGGTGGTCCTTCGGTCGTGGCGGGAGGTGTGCGGCGGCGGGAGGGTCGGGGCAGGTCGGGCGGGCGTCAGCCGCCGGGAGCGGGTTCCGGGGCGGGCTGCTCGGGGTCCGGTTCGGGTGCCGCTGCGACCGGGAAGGCGTCGGTTGCTTCACTCGCCTGGGTCGAACCCGACCCGTCGGTCGCGGTGACGTACGCGCGGACCTTGACGGACTTGGCGAAGAAGGGTGGCTCCGGAGGAGTCTCACCCGCGTCCCAGCTCGACGTCGTGGGGAAGCCGTTGCCGTCGTCGCTGGCGTACCAGTACGCCGTGAACCGCACCGTGATCCCGCTGCCGCTCGGCCCCGTCACGGCGATCGGCTGGCCCTGCTGAGCGGTCGCCACCGAGAGGTTCGCGTCGAGCGCCGTGGCGTTCCCCGTCCACGAGTCGGCATCGGACGAGCAGAAGCTGCTCCCCGGGCCACCGCAGGCGCGGACGGTCAACGGTGCCGAGACGTTCCGGGCGCCGGACCCTGGCACACCCGTCCAGGTCTGGCCCGGCTGCAGCGTGATCGGCTGCCCGCCGGTCTCGAGCTGGTAGTGGTGTGCGGGCCTCGACGAGGCGGTGACGCTCACGTTCCAGAGGTTCGTGCCGGCGGGGACGACGTCGACCGAGGGCCTGCCGGTGCCGGACGGCCGCTCGTAGGTCACGGCGTCGACGTACTCGACGTTGCAGAAGTAGCCGTTGGTCACGGTCACCGCGTACCGGGTCGAGCCACCGCCGACGCCAGAGTCGCGCGTCGGACTCGAACTACCGAGCGAGTTCGAGGGCGGAGCAGCACAGTCCACGTTGCCGGATCGGAACACGGCGTACCGCAGGCCGGACCCGCCGGCGGCGTCCCCGGCGCTCCAGCTCACCGTCACCGTCGACCGGCCGGACGAGTCCGCTTGGTCCCCGGCGACCGCCTGGAGGTTCGTCGGCTTGCCCGGTGTCCCGACGGCACTGCCGGTGGCGGACGCGGAGTTCCACTGCACGACGGTGCCGTTGCGGTCGGCGTCGTTGCGAGCGGACACGGTGACCTTGTACTGGGCAGCGCTCTGGGCGCCGGTGAACGAGGTGTTCGTGGCGGTACCGGTGTGCCGCGTGGTCGACAGGCCCGGGCCCTCGACCGTGACGATGTAGTCGTCGACCGCGCTGCCGTTGTTCGGCGCGGACACCTTGCCCCACTTGACGTCGAGCTGGTTCGGTGTCGCCTTGCTCGGCGTGACCGTGATGCCCTTCGGGGGCGCCGGCACGAAGTCCGCACTCATCGGACCCGAGCGGGACGACGGCTTCGAGTCACCGATCGCGTTGGTCGCGACGACCTGGAACCGGTACGACGCCTTCGGGTCGAGTCCGGTCAGCGTGCACACCGTCGCGGTCCCGCAGTTCTTCGAGACGCCGTTGGTCCCGACGACCCGGTAGCTCGTGATGGGCGAGTTGTTGCCCTGCGGGGTCGACCACGTGAGCGTGACCTGACCGCCGTCGTAGGAGCCGGTGCGGGTGGGTGCACCCGGAGCGTCCGGGACGTCCTGCACCGAGATGGTGACGTCGCCCCAGACGTACCGGTCGGGGTCGTTCGTCGCGTCCGCCACCTGGTACTGCAGGTGGGCGTCGCCGGGCTTCGCAGTGTCGGCGACCGAGACCTGCAGGCGCGTGCGGTCACCGCTCGGGGTGACGGTGACACCGCTCGGCAGCCCGCCGGACAGACCCCGGATGTTCACGACGCGCAACCGCTCACCCGGGAACGGGTTGGTCGGCTGGTCGTTCGTGAGCACGTCGATGGTGGTGGTCGCCCCGCGCTTCGTCACCGACCGGTCGGCACCGGGCTGGACAACGGGACGGGTAGAGGCGACGACGCCGACGGTGACGGTGCCGGCGCGACCGGCGTTGGCGTCGTCCGCGACACCGATCCCGATCGACGCGGTGGTGTTCTTCTTCGCGGTGTCGGCGACCGAGATCGTGAGCTGCTGCTTCGCGATCGACGCGGTCGTCCCCGCGGCGGGCCGACCGACGATCGAGTACCGGAGCTCGGGCAGGTCCCTGGGGTACGGGTAGTCGGTCAGCTTCGTCAGGTCGATCTTGCGCGTCTCGCCCGGCTGCATCTCGACCGAGGAACCCGTGAACGCCGGCGGCTGGTTCGACCGGGGCGTGACCGTGATCGGGAGCACGAGCGTGGCGACGCGGCCCTTGCCGCCGTTCGCCGACGACCCATCGGTGACCTCGAACGAGATCGACGCCTTGCCGTAGTAGAGCTTCGACGACGTGAACTGCAGCGTCGACGAGTCCACCACCAGACTCTGCCCGTTGGCGTGGGTGGCCTTGACCGTGCCGCGATCGGTGATCTTCGCGGTCTCGCCGTTCGCCGTCACGACGAAGTCCTGCAGCGGGATGCGGACGGTGGCCTCGCTCTTCACCGTGACCGCACCGGCGCTGCGGTTGATCTGGGGCAGGGCATCGTCGAAGCCCGGCACGTTGATGAAGCCGTAGGAGACGATGTCCGGGTGGTCGGCCCGGGCGACCGAGAACGGGATCACCTGCGAGTCGTCGGTCAAGCGGACGGTGATGCGGCCGTCGTCGGTGGGCGTCGCGGTGTCGCCGTAGCCGGGGACGACCCCGACACGGAGGTCGGCCGCGGTGCCCTCGGCGAAGAAGACGTTGTCGAGCACGTCGACGGTCACGCTCTGCCGGTGCAGGATGTCCTGCAGGTCGAGGGTCGTGTCGTCGACCTCGGGCCGGAGTGGCTGGGCGTCGGGGTCGACGGTCACCGTGAGGAAGGCCGTGCTCGATCCCCCGCTGCTGTTCGCGACGGTGTAGAGCACCGCGAAGTCACCGCTCTTCGCCGACTCCGGAGGCGTGACGCGGATCTGCTGCTTCCGGAGGACCTTGGTGGCGACGTCCTCGGCCGTCGGCTCGGCCTGCGCGACGGTCAGCTGCCCGCCTTCGGGGTCGGAGTCGTTCTGCAGGACGCGCACCGTCACCGACCCACCGGGGCGGATCGTGACGTGGTCGGCCTCGGCCACGGGGTTCGAGGCCTGCTCGGCGCGGGGCGCGATGCCGACCCGCACCGTGCCGGTGGCGCGGGCCCCGAGGGCGTCGACGACGGTGTAGGTGAACTCGTCGGTGCCGGCCGAGTAGTCGCCCGCCTCGTAGGTCAGGGCGTCCGAGGCGACGTCCGAGACGGACCCCTTGTCGGGGTTGGAGCCCACGCCAACCAGCTGGACGGAGTCGCCGTCCGGGTCGATCCCGTTCAACGGCACGCTGACACGCACCGACGACCCGGCGACGACGCGCGCGGTGACGGTCTGCGGGACGGGCGGGTTGTTCGTGGCGGCGTCGCGCTCGCGCACCGAGATCGACACCGCGGCGTCGGCGTACTGGCCGTCCGGGCCGGCGACCCGGTAGACGGCGGTGTAGTTGCCCGGCGTCTTCGGGGCGAGGTACCGCAGGTGGTCGCCGGAGACGAACAGCAGGCCGCCGTCACCGGGGACGTTCTGCACCAGTTCGGGCTGCAGCGTCAACGGCTCGCCCTCGGGCTGGGTGTCGTTGTCGAGCACGTCGATGTTCGCGACGTCGCCGACACGGACGGTGGCGCTGTCCGGCTGGGCGACCGGGGGCTGGATGCGGTCGGGCTTCGGGATCTCGACGACCGTGATCGTGCCGGGTGACGACGCCAGGCCGTTCGTCTCCGTGTACCCGAACGAGACCGGGCCGTCGAGGGGCGCCGTGAGCGTGACACGGACCGTGTGCTGGTCGAGGATGCTCGCCTGCACACCGCTGCCCCGTGGAGGTCCGTCGAGCGCCGTCACGAGCAGCACGCCGCCCGCCGGGTCGATGTCGGTCGCGGTGACGTCCGTGTCCTTGGTGGACAGGGTGTTCACGAACACCGTCTTCGGCGTGGTGATCGGCGCCGTCGAGGCATCCGGTGGCGCGAGGACGGTCACCCGGACGATGCCGCTCGAGGTCTTCACACCGTCGGTCACCGTGTACTCGAGCTGGTGGTCACCCGCCCGCTCCCCCTGCACCCGGAAGGTCCCGGCGTCGTAGCTCGGGGTGACGGTGAGCCCGGACGCAGACGACACGCTGGTCAGCGTCACGGTGCCGTTGCCACCGCGCACGTGGTCGAGCGGCTCGACCGTGAAGGCCTTGCCGGCGTACCCGGACACCGGGAACGGATCGGCGCGCAGCGGGACGGTGCCCTGCTTGGCGACCCGGACCGTCACGGCGCCCCGGCCGTCGGCGCGACCGTCGCTCACGACCAGCTGCACGGAGCGCTCACCGGTCCGGCCGCTGTCGTTCCGGAAGTCGAGCAGGCCGTCCGGTGTGGTGGACACCCGGTCACCGTTCGACGCGGTCGCCGACTCCAGGTAGACCGGGTCGCCGTCCGGGTCGACCCAGTCGCCGAGGACGTTCGAGACGACGTGCCCGTTCTGGACGACGTCGGCCGAGGTGTCACGGACCTGCCGCGGCGCCTCGTTCTGACTGTCGGGGCGCACACTGATCCGGACGGTCGCGGTGTCCGATCCGCCGTTGCCGTCGGTGATCGTGTACGGGAACGTCACGGTCCCGGTGGCGCGCGACGACAGCGTGACCTGCAGGCGTTGACCGTCGCCGACGATCGCGACGCGGCCGGCGGACTTCGAGATGGCGCCGACCTCGCTCACGATGATCGGGTCACCGTTCGGGTCGTAGTCGTTCAGCAGGACCGGGAGGCTCGTGGTGCGTCCCGGACGAGCGCCCAGTTCGTCGTCCACCGCCACCGGTGGCTTCTGGTCCTTGTCGACCTCGGGGTCGTCGTCGGAGACCTGCTCCTGCTGCTGTTCGTCGTCCTGCTTGATCAGGTCGGCCCAGTTGTCGATGAGCTGCCCGCTCCGGTCGATCGCCCAGGAACGGCCGCTCGTCGGGTCGTTGGCGACGACGGTGTCGCCGTTGTGCAGGATCTGCAGTTCGCTCGTGCCGCCGGTGCTCGCCAGCCGCTGCAGCGCGTTGCCGTCACACGTGTCGATCGCCTGTCCGCCCGCCCACGCCGCGTACGTGCAGGAGCCGTCGACGTAGGGCCGCGCGGCTCGTCCGGCCACCTGGAGCGCGGTGGCGTCCACGGTGCCGGAGGCGCTGACACGGACCAGGCCCGCCGTGCCCGCGACCGTGACCTGGGCCGTGCTGTCGGAAGACCGCTGGAGGGCCGGCGACGACCCGACCCGGTCGCCGAGTTCGACGGTGCGGCCGTCGACCGACAGGGCACCGCTCGTGCGGTCGAGCACGGCGAGGTGCCCGTCGAACGTGGCGACCTGGAAGTCGTCGCCCCGGTCCATGTCGACCTTCCACCGTTCGGCGACGGTGAGTGTCGTGCCGACGTCGACCAGCGACGCCGTCCCGGTCTTCGCGGAGTAGACCGCGACGTGGCCGTCGGAGGCGTCGAAGACGGTGTCGGCGCCCAGGGTCAGGTCGGCCTTGGCCGACGCGTCGAACTCGGCGAGGTCGTTCGCGGGGGTCGCCCAGAGCTCACCCGTGTCGGCGTTGCCGATGACCGCGGTGTCGCCCGCGAAGAAGACCTGCGGCGTCCCCGCCGGCAGCGTGATCGCATCACCCACGGTGGCATCGGCGACGTCGACCCGGGCGACCGTGCCCTTCGTCTCGTCCACGCTGTAGACGGTGGAGCCACGCTGCAGCACGGACAGGTCGTCGCTGGCCGTCTCGACCGCGGTGTTGAGCTGCAGGATGCCCGTGTTCGCCCGGCCGACCGCGCCGTACTCGGCCGAGGGCACCCAGACCGTGCCGTCGCCGAGGTCGACGCGTTGCGTGTGGTACCCGGTGGAGACGATGGCGGTGGTCGCGACGACGGCGGCGACGAGCACCGAGGCACCGGTCGTCACGGCGGCGGAGCGGTGCTTCGCGAGGAGGGCGCGGATCACCCGGCGCTCCCGATCGTCGCGCACTTCTGCGCGCTCGCGGCACCCGTCTTGCCGTCGCGGTTCACGGCGACGGCGATGCACTCCTCGTCGCCGCGTTCACCGGAGACGACGAACGTCGTGCCGGTCTGCTGGCTCGACGACCCGTTGGACGAGATGACGTACGTGTCGCCGCTGCGCAGCCCCGGGTCGGTCCAGCTGAAGGACACGGACTGCGGCGACGGCTCGGCACGGACCTCGGCCACGACCGGGATCGCCCCGGCGCCGAGCCGCCCGACGACGACGACCGTGGCGATCGCGAGGGCGGCGACCACGAAGACGGCGAGGGACGTCGCCCAGACCAGGGTCGAACGGGTCCGGCGCCGGGCACGGGTCACGGACCCGGTGCGGTGCACGGTGCCGACGCTGTGCGAACCGCCGGCGACGACCCCGCCCTGCACCGCGCGGCGGGTCCGACGACGCCCGCCGACCCGGGTGGGTGGCTGCAGCTCACGGATCACGGTGCGCTCACCGTGCGGGGTGGGCGTCGAGATCGCCCAGGCCTCCACCGCGACGTCGGCGGACGTCTGCGGGATGCCGAGTTCGGCCTCGACCTGCTGGAACCCCCGGACGAGTTCGATCACCGTCGCGGGGCGGCCCTGCGGCTTGCGGGACAGCGCCGAGGCGAGCAGGCGCTCCAGCGAGGGCGGCACGTCGGTGCGACCGGTGGGCTTCACGCCGCCCTTGTCGATCCGGTGCATCAGGTCGTTCGCACCGTTCTTGCCGCCGCGGATCTCGAACGGGCTGCGCCCGGCGAGGAGCGAGTACACGGTCGCCGCGAGGGAGTACACCTCGGACTGGATCGTGCCGCGCGACTCGTCGATCAGGACCTCGGGCGCGGACCACGGGATCGACATGCCGATCGGCTCGTCGGGGTCGGTACCCCCGATCGTCGCGGCGATGCCGAAGTCGGAGAGCACGGGGTTGCCGTAGGCCGTCAGCAGGATGTTCGACGGCTTGATGTCGCGGTGCAGCACGCCCTCGCGGTGTGCGGTCTCGAGCGCCGACCCGATGCGGATGCCGATCGACAGCACCTCGGACACCGGGATCGGTTCGCGGCGGTAGCGCTCACTGAGGGACGAGGAGCAGAGCTCCATGACCAGGTAGGGCCGGCCGTCGGCGGCGACGCTGGCCTGGAGGACGGTGAGGATCGACGGGTGCGTGCTGAGCCGGGCCATCAGGTTGGCCTCGGCCTGGAACATCTGCCGGACGCGGTCGTCGACGACCTCGTCCAGCAGCACCTTCACCGCGACCTGTCGTCGGGGCATGTCCTGCTCGTAGAGGAAGACGTCGGCGAAGCCACCGGACCCGAGGACGTGCACGGGACTGAAACCGCCGATCACGGGCGGGTTGGACGGCAGGCGTCTCGCCATGGTCCTCTCCTCCCCCGGCCGAGCGGCCAGCTCTCTCGACGTGGCCATGTCATTGTACGAAGCGTGGGTGACCGACATTCCGCACGCCGATCCCCCACAGCTCGACGTGTTCCCCCAGTTCGGGGGCCAGCTAGTGGCGCGGCAGCGTGTCCTCGAGGTCGCCGTCGTCCGGTGCGGCATCGACCTGCAGCACCACCACGGTGACGTTGTCACGACCGCCGGCCACGACGGCGTCGCCGACGAGGCGCTCTGCCAGGTCCTGCGCGCCCGGCTCACGTGCCGCGATGCGCGCGATCCCGGCGTCGCCGAGCTCCTTGGTGAGCCCGTCGGAGCAGACGATGTAGCGGTCGCCGGCCCGCAGGGGCAGGGTCCACCAGTCCGGCGCCGGCGGTTCGCCGAAGCCGACCGCACGCGTGATGACGTTGCTGTCCGGGTGCTGCTCGGCATCCTCGGCACGCAGCAGGCCGGCGTCCACCATCTCCTGCACCACCGAGTGGTCGACGGTGACGCGGCGGAGCACGCCGTCCTCGATGCGGTAGGTGCGGGAGTCGCCGACGTTGAACACGAGCGCCGCGGGCTGTCCGAGCGACGCCACGAGCGCGATCCCGGTGACGGTGGTGCCCGCGCCGATGGCGTTGCCACCGGCTGCACGCTCGATGTCGGCGGTCGCGAGGAGCAGCGCACGCTGGATGCCCTGACGCGTGGTGAACGGTTCGGCCGTCACCTGCTCGAGCCGACGCACGACCGCGTCACTGGCACGGTCGCCAGCGAGGTGTCCGCCCATGCCGTCGGCGACGACGAAGAACGGCGCGCCCACGATGTAGCTGTCCTCGTTGTGGTCACGCCGCCGACCGACGTCGGTCGCGGCTCCCCACGAGAGTGTCAGGGTGGCGCCGTCGGCACCGGGGACGTCGATGGCGTGCGCAGTGGCTGCTCGGCCGAGTTCGGTCACGTGTCAGGATCGCTCTCTGGTGGGTCGGGGCGTGCCGTGTGCTGTCTGATCGGAGGGCCACGGGGGAACCGGAGGCAGCCCCTCTGCCGTCGGTGCGACCCGGAGGTACGGCGAGAGGACCTCGATGGCGTTGCCGTCACCGATCTCGACTACCGTACCCGTCAGCGCGACGATCGACGCACCCGACGCCATGCGGTAGGCGGGTGCCCCGGCCGGGCGGACGACGGTCCCGTTGGTGGACCGGAGGTCCTGCACGACGACGGCTTCGCCCTCGGCGTGCATCCGGACGTGGGACGACGACACCTGGCCGTACGTCGACCGCACGGTCACGAGTTCGGGCTGCGGGCCACGGGTGACCCGCGGCAGCGACGGCCGTCGACCGATGACCACCGGGTGGTCGAGCCGGAAGGTGCGGTCGCCGATGCGGATCGACGGCACGCGTGCCGTCGGGGCGGCGGGCACCGCCGGGACGGCCGGGAGGCCCGGGGCGGCACCCAGGAACGGGCTCGCTCCGGCGCGGGGTCGCGCCGGCACCCGGACGACGGTGTCCTCCGGATCGACGTCATCCACCGCTGCGGGTGGCTGGTCGGTTGCCCCGGCCGCGGGCCGGATGACCGTGTCACCGAGGACTCCGTCGTCGGAACCGGGGTCGGGGTCGGAGTCGGGACCGGCTCCCGGGACGACGGGACCTGCGCGCCGGATGACGGTGTCGTCGACGGCGTCCGCCGTCCGGTCGCCCAGCGATCGTCGGGGTCGCCGGATGACGGTGTCCTCGATGTCGTCGTCGTACAACCGGAGCCCTCCCAGTGTGGTCTCCCCCACCGTAGACGATCCGGTCGACCCCACGTCATCGACGCTCCCACGACGGCCCGCTGCCCGCGACGACCGAGCGCAGGACGAGCCCCGCGAGCGGGTCGTCCGCGCGGGTCTCGAGGGCGTACCGGGCACGCGTCTCCGCCCGGGCCCACGACCCGAGCGCCCACGCACACCAGGCGCCGAGCGACAGGGCGCCGGCAGCGCCCGACGATCCGTCGAACGGGCCGTCCTGCGCCCGCCACACGCGCCACGCATCGGCACACCGGTCACCGGCGAGCCGCACGCGGGCCCGATCGGGAGCCGGGCCGAAACCGTGGAGCGCCGGCGGTGTCGGGTCCGCGAAGGGGTCGAACACCCGGATCGACCGGGGATCGGGCGTGCCCTGCGCCGCGATGAACGGCACCAGGGCCATCCGGGGCGCGAGTGCGCCGCACGCGGTCACCACGGCCGTCGCAGCGGCCGTCGACAGGTCGGCGCGACCGGGCGCGACCAGCGCGGCCGCCGCAGCGGGGAGGGTGACCGCCGCGGCGATCTCGCGAGGGAAACGGACTGCGGAGCCGGGGCCGGACTGTGCCGTGAGAGGGATCATGCACGCCATCGAAACGTGCTGGGAGCCTCCAGGCAGGGTCGCCCCGACCATCTGTGGACCGGAGCGAGCCCGCTCACGCCTGTGGAGGACGAGCCGACCCGGCACCCGCTCAGGCGACGACGGGCTCCAGGCTCTCGGCGACCAGGTCCCAGCCACCCTCGTTGCGCTCGACGACCACGCCGTTCGCGGCCGCCCAACCGACCAGGTCGTCCATGCTGCCGATGCTCGCGCCGGTGCGGGCGAGCAGCGCCACCAGGCGACCCTTCGCGGTCTTGTTCCAGTGGTTCAGCGCACGACGACGACCGGAGCCGTCGACACTCACCACCCGTGGTGCCACCGCTCCGGGCACGGGACCGAGCTGCCGGTACCCCTCGGACCGCAGGTCGAGCACCAGGCCGCCCGCACGGGTCAGCAGGGAACGGGTCGACACCGCGGGCCAGTGCGCGGCCAACCGGATCGATCCGAGCCGCGAGTCGTGTGAGAGCCGGTACGCCGGGATCGGGTCACCGGCACCGATGGGGCCGAACATCGCGGACTGCACGACCACGTGTTCCGCCCACCACGCGCGGGTCGCAGCATCCGCGTCCTGCGCGCCCAACGGGTCGTAGAGGACCCCGGTGTACCGCTCGATCGCGGGCATGGTGCCCGAGGTGTCGAGCTCGAGGTTCCGGAGCCGCTCGGCGATCGACTTCGGACCGAGCTTGAGCGCCGTCCTGGCCGAGGACTCCTCGGAACTGACGAAGCGGGCCGCGGTGATCACCGCGGCCCGCTCATCGGCCAGTTCCGGGAAGGAGAGCGCACGCAGATCGAGCGTGCGGCTCGTGTCCCCGCCCTCCCGCTTCGTCTCCGAAGGCGGGAGCAGGACGGTCAGTCCGGTCAGGACGCCAGCGCGGCCTGCCGCGCGACGATCGTCACCGTGTCGTGCTCGACCGACAGGAAGCCGTCCTCGGCGTCGACCGCGACGGTCGACCCATCGGCCCGCGTGATGCGGACCTGACCCTGCGCCAGGATCGCGAGCATCGGCTCGTGTCCGGCGAGGATGCCGATCTGGCCCTCTGTCGTCCGTGCGACGACCATGGTGGTGTCGCCCGACCAGACCTCACGGTCCGCCGAGACGACGCTCACGCTGAGACCCGCCATGTCAGCGGTTCTCCTTCTGGATCTGAGCCCACTTCTCTTCCACGTCGTTGATGCCACCGACGTTGAAGAACGCCTGGGTCGCAACGTGGTCGAACTCGCCGTCGGCGATGGCGCGGAAGGACTCGATGGTGTCCTTGAGCGGCACCGTGGAGCCCTCGACACCCGTGAACTTCTTCGCCATGTAGGTGTTCTGCGAGAGGAACTGCTGGATACGACGAGCGCGCTCGACCGTGATCTTGTCCTCTTCGGAGAGCTCGTCGACACCGAGGATGGCGATGATCTCCTGCAGTTCCTTGTTCTTCTGGAGGATCTGCTTGACGCGCGTGGCCGTCTCGTAGTGGTCGGCACCCAGGTAGCGCGGGTCCATGATGCGCGACGTCGAGGCCAGCGGGTCGATCGCGGGGTACAGACCCTGCGATGCGATCTCACGGGAGAGCTCGGTCGTCGCGTCGAGGTGCGCGAACGTGGTGGCCGGAGCCGGGTCGGTGTAGTCGTCAGCCGGCACGTAGATCGCCTGCAGCGAGGTGATCGAGTGACCACGCGTCGAGGTGATGCGCTCCTGGAGCACACCCATCTCGTCGGCGAGGTTGGGCTGGTAGCCCACGGCGGACGGCATGCGGCCGAGCAGCGTCGAGACCTCGGAGCCGGCCTGCGTGAAGCGGAAGATGTTGTCGATGAAGAGGAGCACGTCCTGCTTCTGGACATCGCGGAAGTACTCCGCCATCGTCAGAGCCGACAGGGCCACGCGGAGACGCGTTCCCGGCGGCTCGTCCATCTGGCCGAACACGAGGGCCGTCTTGTCGAAGACACCCGCCTCTTCCATCTCACCGATGAGGTCGTTGCCCTCACGGGTGCGCTCACCGACACCGGCGAACACCGACACACCGCCGTGGTCCTGCGCGACGCGCTGGATCATCTCCTGGATGAGGACCGTCTTACCGACGCCCGCACCACCGAAGAGGCCGATCTTGCCACCCTGCACGTACGGGGTGAGGAGGTCGATGGACTTGATGCCGGTCTCGAACATCGAGGTCTTGGACTCGAGCTGGTCGAAGGCCGGGGCCTTGCGGTGGATCGGCCAGCGCTCGGTGATCTCGAGCTTCTCGTCCGTGTTGAGCACGTTCCCGAGGACGTCGAAGACCTTGCCCTTGGTGACGTCGCCGACGGGGACCGAGATCGGAGCGCCCGAGTCACGGACCTCCTGGCCACGGACCAGGCCGTCGGTCGGCTTCAGGGAGATGGCACGGACGAGGTCGTCGCCGAGGTGCTGCGCGACCTCGAGGCCGATCTCCTGCGACGAGTCACCGATGGTGATGGTCGTGAACAGGAGGTTGTACATCTCCGGGATTGCGTCGTGGGGGAACTCGATGTCGACGACGGGGCCCGTGACACGGGCGATCCGGCCGACACCGGGCGCCGACGACGTCTCGACCGCGGTGGTTGCGGTGTCGGTCATGGCTGGTGCCTTCCTGAGGGTGGGTATCTGTCCGCGAACGACGCGGACTACTTCTTCTTCGACGAGAGGGCGTCGGCGCCGCCGACGATCTCGGAGATCTGCTGGGTGATCTCCGCCTGACGCGCGTTGTTCGCGAGTCGGGTGAAGTCACGGATCAGCGAGTCGGCGTTGTCGCTGGCCGCCTTCATCGCCTTCTGACGCGCGGCGTGCTCGGAAGCAGCCGACTGCAGCATGGCGTTGAAGATGCGGCTCTCGATGTAGACCGGGAGCAGCGAGTCGAGCACCGCATCGGCGTCCGGCTCGAACTCGTAGAGCGGCAGGGGCTCGTTGCCCTCGGGCTCGTCAATGCCCTCGACGACCTCGAGGGGCAGCAGGCGAACGACCTGCGGCTCCTGGGTCGCCAGGCTGATGAACCGGTTGAACACGATGTGGATCTCGTCCACGCCGCCGTCAGCGGTGTCCTGGAGGAACTTCGCCACGACGGCGTCGCCGATCTCCTTGGCCGTCGAGAACTCCGGCTGGTCGGTGTTGCCGACCCACTGCTGCTCGGACGGACGCTCACGGAACGCGAAATACCCGACGGACTTGCGGCCGACCAGGTAGTAGACGACGTCCTTGCCCTCGCTGCGGAGCAGGGAGGCGAGCTCCTCGCCCTGCTTGAGGACGTTCGTGCTGAACGCGCCGTTCAGGCCGCGGTCCGAGGTGAAGAGCACGACGGCTGCACGGGTCGACGACTCCGGCTCGGTGGTCAGCACGTGGTCGACGTTCGAGAACGTCGCCACGGCCGACACCGCACGCGTGACGGCCCGCGAGTACGGACCGGACGCAGCCATGCGGGCCTGCGCCTTCTGGATCCGCGACGCCGAGATCAGCTCCATGGCGCGGGTGACCTTCTTCGTGGTCTTCGCCGACTTGATCCGCTGGCGGTAGACCCGGACCTGCGCTGCCATCTAGCGACGACCCTTGACGATCTGCTCCTGGTCGACGTCCTCGGCGTCAGCCGCGTCGAACTGCTCGGAGCCGAGGGTCTTGCCGTCGCTCGTCTGGAAGCTCTTCGTGAACTCGTCGATCTGCTTGTCCATCTCGGCGACGGTCTCGTCGCTGAGCTGGTTCGTCTCGCGCAGCGTCGTGAGGACGTCGGAGTTGCGACGCAGGTGGTCGAGCAGTTCGGACTCGAAGCGGAGCACGTCCGGCACCGGGACGGTGTCGAGCTTGCCATTCGTGCCGGCCCAGATCGAGACGACCTGCTCCTCGACCGGGTACGGCGAGTACTGCGGCTGCTTGAGGAGCTCGGTCAGACGCGCACCGCGCTCCAGCTGACGACGCGACGCCTGGTCGAGGTCGGACGCGAACATCGCGAACGCCTCGAGCGAGCGGTACTGCGCCAGCTCGAGCTTCAGCGTGCCGGAGACCTTCTTGATCGACTTCACCTGGGCGTCACCACCAACGCGGGACACCGAGATGCCCACGTCGACGGCCGGACGCTGGTTCGCGTTGAAGAGGTCCGACTGCAGGAAGATCTGGCCGTCGGTGATGGAGATGACGTTGGTCGGGATGTACGCCGAGACGTCGTTCGCCTTGGTCTCGATGATCGGGAGACCCGTCATCGAACCGGCGCCGAGCTCGTCGGACAGCTTCGCGCAACGCTCCAGCAGACGGGAGTGCAGGTAGAAGACGTCACCCGGGTAGGCCTCGCGGCCCGGCGGACGACGCAGGAGGAGCGACACCGCACGGTAGGCCTCGGCCTGCTTCGACAGGTCATCGAAGATGATGAGGACGTGCTTGCCCTGGTACATCCAGTGCTGGCCGATGGCCGAACCGGTGTACGGGGCGAGGTACTTGAAGCCGGCCGGGTCGGAGGCCGGAGCGGCGACGATGGTGGTGTACTCCATCGCACCGGCGTCCTCGAGCGCACCCTTGACGGAGGCGATCGTGGAGCCCTTCTGACCGATGGCGACGTAGATGCAGCGAACCTGCTTCTCCTCGTCGCCGGACTCCCAGTTGGCCTTCTGGTTGATGATCGTGTCGATCGCGATGGCCGTCTTGCCGGTCTGGCGGTCGCCGATGATCAGCTGACGCTGACCACGGCCGACGGGGATCATCGCGTCGATGGCCTTGATGCCGGTCTGCAGCGGCTGGTGGACCGACTTGCGGGCCATGACGCCGGGAGCCTGGAGCTCGAGGGCACGACGGCCCTCTGCGGCGATCTCGCCGAGACCGTCGATCGGGGCGCCGAGCGGGTCGACGACGCGACCGAGGAAGGCGTCGCCGACGGGGGCGGAGAGGACCTCACCCGTGCGGGTGACCTCCATGCCCTCCTCGATGCCGCCGAACTCGCCGAGCACGATGGCGCCGATCTCGTCTTCATCGAGGTTCTGCGCCAGGCCGAGCGTGCCGTCCGCGAAGCGGATGAGCTCGTTCGCCATGACGCCGGGGAGACCCTCGACGTGGGCGATGCCGTCACCGGCGTCGGTGACGTGCCCGACCTCGGCCGTGGAGGCCTTCGTCGGCTCGTAGTTCGAGACGAAGTCCTTCAGGGCATCACGGATCTCATCGGGGCTGATGGTGATGTCTGCCATGGGATTTTCCTTGTGGTTTTCCGGGGCCCTTCGGCTCCGAGAGGGTGACGCTGCCGGACTCGGCAGTTCCCGTTGTGGACTTGGGGAGGAGCGGCTTCGACCGTACGCCTAGCCGGCGAGCTGGAGCCGGAGCTCCGAGAGTCGCGTGGACACGGTGCCGTCGATGACGTCGCCGCCGATCTGCACCCGGACCCCGCCGACGACCGTGGGGTCGACGACCTGGTTGATGCTGATGTCCTTGCCGTACCGCTCGGACAGACCGCGCGTGACGCGGGCCGACTGGGCGGGGGTCAGTGGCGTCGCCGTGACGACGGTCGCGACGAGCTTGCCGGCCTGCTCGGCCACGATGCGCGAGGCGTCGCGGACGATCTCACCGATGCGGCGGCCGCGGGGCTGCTGCACCAGGGCCGACACGATCGTGATCGTCTGCTCCGAGGCCTTGGCACCGAGGAGCCGCTCGACGAGCGCGCCCTTCTGCTCGGGGCTGCCGAGCTTGGTGCCGAGCGCCAGCTCGAGGCCGGCGTCCGAGCGGACGGCGGTCTCGAAGGCGAACAACTCCGACTCGATCGACGAGTCCGGACCCGCGGTGGCGGCGACGGCGCGGATGCCCGCGTCCTCGATGCCCGCGAGCAGGTCCTGCTGCGAGGACCAGCGCGAGCCGGCCACCGCGGTCAGGACCGCACGCGTCGCGTCCGACTGTCCGGCGAAGACACGGTCGATGAGGACCTTCTTGCCGGCCGCGTCGGCCGTGGGGTCGGACAGCAGCCCGAGCAGCTGCGGCGCACCGGCGATCGCACGCCCGGAGGCGAGGATCTCGGCACCCGCGGCCAGGCCGGCGCTCGGACCGAGGTCCGACAGCACCGCCCTGGTGGACGCGAGTGCTTCTCTGGTAGCGCTGCGCATGCTCAGTGCTCCCCCGTCTTCGTGGCCTGCGAGGCCTCGAGGTCGGCGAGGAAGCGATCGACCACTGCGGTCGACTTGGCGTCGTCCTTGAGGGACTCACCGATCACACCGGACGCGAGGTCCAGCGCGAGGGTGCCCACTTCGGACCGGAGTGCCTGGACGGCGCTCTGGCGCTCGGCCTCGATCTGCGCCTGGGCGTTGGCCGTGATGCGTGCTGCATCGGCGGCCGCCTGCTCGCGGACCTCGTTGCCGATCGCCGTGGCGTCGGCGCGGGCCTGCTCACGGATGCGCGAAGCCTCGGCACGTGCGTCGGCGAGCTGCTTGTTGTACTCGTCGAGCGCAGCAGCGGCCTGCTCCTGAGCGGCCTCGGCCTTCTTGATGCCGCCCTCGATGGCCTCGGTGCGCTCATCGAGCATCTTCGTGATGCGCGGCGTGACGACACGCCACATCACCAGGAAGATGATGACGAAGGCAAGCGCCGACCAGACGACGTCGTACAACGGCGGGATCAGCGGGTTGTGCGTCTCCTCCGCCGCGATGATGAGTGCGTTGTGCATCGAGGAGCCTTAGTTGGTGCCGGTGAAGATGAAGTACGTGGCGATACCGATGAAGGCCAGGGCCTCGGTGAAGGCGATACCGATGTACATGAGGGTCGTCAGGCGGCCCTGGAGCTCGGGCTGGCGAGCGACGGACTCGATCGTCTTACCGACGACGATGCCGACACCGATGGCCGGGCCGATCGCTGCGAGGCCGTAGCCAACCGTCGCGATGTTGCCGTTGATCTCCGCGAGAACGGTCGTTGCGTCCACGTGTTTTCCTTTCGAGGTGCGGGTCCGACGGTCGCCGGTCCCGTAGGGGGTCAGTGAGGAATCAGTGCTCGTCAGCCAGCGCCAGCTGGATGTAGACGGCGGTGAGGAGCATGAAGACGTAGGCCTGCAGCAGCGCGACGAGGACCTCGAAGAAGCTGAACGCGATGCCGAACGCGATGGTCCCGACGCCGAAGGCCTTGAAGCCGAGCGAAGCGTCGAAGAAGAAGAACTGCGTGGCCGAGAAGAACAGCACGAGGAGCAGGTGCCCCACGACCATGTTCATCAGGAGTCGCAGCGTCAGGGTGACGGGACGGAGCACGAAGGTGGAGACGAGCTCGATCGGCGTCACGATGATGTACAGCGGCCACGGCACCCCGGGCGGGAAGAGCGAGTTCTTGAGGAACGTGCCCGGGTGCTTGCGGAGGCCGGCGTAGATGAAGGCGAGGTACGCGACGATCGCCAGGATCATCGGCATCGCGATGCGGCTGGTGCCGGCGAGGTTCATGAACGGGACCAGACCGGTCAGGTTCATGAACAGCACGCCGAAGAAGATCGTCGCCAGGAGCGGCAGGAAGCGCTTGCCGTCCTTCTCTCCGAGGTTGTCGAAGGTGTTGCGACGGACGACGTCGAACGCGTACTCGATGAACGCCTGACCGCGGTTCGGCACGAGCTTCAGTGCACGGGTGCCCACGAACGCGAACACCAGGAGCACGGCGACGGCGAAGAAACGGATGAGGACGAGCCGATCGATCTCGAACGGCGTCCCGGCGAAGAAGATCGCATCCGGGAAGAACTCGTTGATCGACGGACCATGGAACTCGGCGGCCTTGCTGCTCCCCGCCGCGACGGTGTCAACCGCAGCGGAGAGGGACAGGGGAAGAGCGTGGGATAGCAGCGCTGTCTCCTGTGTCGGCGCGCGCACATCATGGCACGCGATGGTGGACGTTGTGGAGGCTCGTCCGCCCCGAGCGAAAGGCTCCGGTAGCGGACTTGAAGAAGCCTATCAGGTGCGAGAGGCTTCCCGGCTTCTCAGACGCGGGGGGTCGGGTTCCCAGCGTCCGCGGAGTCGTCGAGGCCGTCGCCCGGCAGCCGGACGCCGATCGGGGTGCGGGCCTTCGCGACGGCGACGACGTCGATCACCAGGGAGCCGACGACCCCCGCGATGATCACGATCGCCAGCACCGGGAAGTCGACCCAGTCACGGTCCTTGAGCAGGACCAGCAGCACGATGAAGACGATGAACTTGAGCAGCCAGGTGCCCATCACGATGCCGAAGAAGGCGCCGGAGATCATCTGGCCCTTCGAGACGCGCAGCGCGACGAGGACACTGACCGCGGTGAGCCCGAGGAACACGACGCTCAGCACCGCGCCGAGCAGTCCCCCGACCAGCCCGGGGCCGTCCGCGACGAGGAACCCGATGAGCCCGCCGACCACCGCCAGGGCGACGGCGAGGACCGCTCCCCACGTGATGATGCGGCGGAACACCGGCCGGACGTGGTCGAGCGCGTTCGGTGCGGTCACGTGATGTCTCCAGGGATCGTGCGGTCGTTGGCGGCCCGGTCGAGCGGGTCGAGGCTGGCGTCCACCACGGCGGCGGAGCGGTTGGCGGTCTGGGCGGCGATCTCCGTGCGCTTCCGGCCGAGCGGCGCGAAGGTCGCGACGGCACACACGGTGAAGCCGACGGACACGAAGACGACGACCCAGTACCAGTCCACGAAGAGGAACAGCAGGCACCCGAAGGCGACGGTCGCGGTCCACGCGTAGAAGATCAGCACCGCGTGGAAGTGCGAGTGCCCCATGTCGAGCAGGCGGTGGTGCAGGTGCTTCCGGTCGGCCGAGAACGGCGACTTGCCCGCGCTGAGCCGTCGGGTGACCGCGAGACCGAAGTCCAGGATCGGGACGATCAGGATCGCGAACGGCAGCAGGATCGGGATGAACGCCGGCAGCAGCGCCTGGCGTGTCTGCACCGCCGCCGGGTCGATGTTGCCCGTGACCGAGACCGCGCTCGTGGCCATCAGGAACCCGACGAGCAGCGCACCGGCGTCGCCCATGAAGAGCTTGGCGGGGTGCCAGTTCAGGATGAGGAAGCCGAAGCAGGCCCCGACGAGGACCGCGGTGAGCAGCGACGGCAGGTTGAAGAAGAACTCGGTCTGGACGACCACGCGGTTGATGAAGAACGTGTAGAGGAAGAAGACCCCGCCGGCGATGATCGCGACGCCGGCCACCAGGCCGTCGAGCCCGTCGATGAAGTTCACCGCGTTCATCACGAGCACCACCGCCAGCACGGTGAAGATCAGGCTCATGTACGACGAGCCGACGCCCAGCGTGTTGCCGATGGGCAGCGAGACGATCGCGACGCCCTGCCAGGCGAGGATGCCCGCCGCGATGATCTGCCCGGCGAGCTTCGTCATCCAGTCGAGGTCCCAGATGTCGTCCGCGACACCGAGGACCACGATGATGGTCGCTCCACCGAGCACCGCGAGCACGCGACCCGGTTCGGAGAACACGAGCCGGAAGTAGTCGGTCCCCGCTATCGACGGGAACAGGAACCAGGCCGCGAGCAACGAGACGATGACGCCGATGTACATCGCGATGCCACCGAGCCGTGGCGTCGGGGTGCGGTGCACGTCCCGCTCGCGGACCTGCGGGTACCACTTGTACTTCAGCCCGAGCTTCCAGACGATCAGGCTCATCACGAAGCTCACGACCGCGGCGATGGCCCCGGCGAGCAGGTAGTACTTCATGTGACGAGGTCGGCTCCGACGACCCGGATGATCTCCTCGTCGGGGATCACCCCGTGCCGGACGATGCGGAGCTTCCCGCCGTCCGACAGCCCGGTGGCGTCGACGATCGTCGACCCGGTGCTGGCCTCGAAGCCGTCGTGCACCTCGACGGGTCCGCCGTCCAGGTAGATCGCGACGCTGTCACCGAGCATCCGCTCGGCGGCGTCGACGTCCATCGCGGCCGGGTCACCCGTGGAGTTCGCGGACGAGACCGCGAGGGGCCCGACCTCCTGCAGGAGCTCGAGGGCGATCCGCGAGTCCGGCATCCGGAGCGCGACCGTGCCGCGCGTCTCGCCGAGGTCCCAGTCGAGTGACGGCTGTGCGTGCAGGATGACGGTCAGCGCGCCCGGCCAGAACTCGGCCACCAGGTCGCGCACCGGCTGCGGGACCTCGCTGGCGAGGGCGTCGAGCGTGGGCGGACCGGGGATGAGCACGGGCGGCGGCGACTGCCGCGTGCGGCCCTTCGCGTTGAGCAGCCGCTGCACGGCCGTCGCGCTGAAGGCGTCCGCGGCGAGGCCGTAGACGGTGTCGGTGGGGACCACGACGAGCTCTCCGCGTCCGAGGGCGGCACGTGCGAGCCGCATCCCGGTCAGGAGCCCGTCGGAGTCGGTGCAGTCGTATCGGGATGCCATGACTCGACGATGATAGTGCGACACAATGGTGGACATCGTGAACGAGACGCCCGCACCCCCGCTCCTGTTCCTCTTCGACATGGACGACGTCCTGGTCCGGTACGACTGGCAGGTGCGCATGGCCGCACTCTCCGAGTTCACCGGACACGAGTTCCAAGAGCTCCGTCGCCGCTGGTGGGACTGCGGTCACGAGATGCGTGCCGAGGCCGGTGGGTTCGCCGACGGCGACGAGTACCTGGCCGCGTTCGAGCGCGCGATGGAGTGCGACGTCCCCGAGGCCGACTGGGCCCGGATCCGCGGATCCGCCATGACCGAGCTGCCGGAACGCATCGAGGCGGTCCGGATCGCGAGCGAGCACGGGCGTGTCGGACTGCTCACGAACAACGGTCCGCTCGCCGGCCGCTGGATCCACGAGTGGGCGCCGTCCCTGCCCGAGGTCTTCGGCGAACACCTGGACACGTCGAGCAACTTCGGCGCCCGGAAGCCCGAGCCCGAGGTCTTCCAGCGCGCGATCGCCCACCACGGGGTCCCCGCGGAGCGCACCTTCTTCGCCGACGACATGCCCGAGAACATCGCGGGTGCGCGGAGCGTCGGCATCCACGCGGTCCTGGTCGAGCACGACACCGACCTGCGCGAGCACGTCCGCGCCTTCGTCGCGGCGCAGCAGCGCGAGGCCTCCCCCGTCGCGTAGCCCGCAACGCCCGTTCCTTCCCATGGCGGTCGCGCTGGAAAGCAAGAACGGGCACACCTGGTCATCCCGAACGACCCGGTACGCCCGATCCCACCAGGGACGCCCGGATCCACCCAGCA
>NZ_MJGT01000048.1:0-63704 GCF_001864975.1 Curtobacterium sp. MMLR14_002 | reverse complement strand
ACGGCCGAGCGACGGGAGGCCCGCCCAGCGCCCGCCACGCCCGTTCCTTCCCATCGCGGTCGCGCTGGAAAGCAAGAACGGGCACACCTGGTCATCCCGAACGACCCGGTACGCCCGATCCCACCAGGTACGCCCGGATCCACCCAGCACACGCACGCACGGCCGAGCGACGGGAGGCGCGGCTCGCCCCCGACTACCGTGTCGCGGTGGTCGTGCGGTCGCGCCCCGTCAGGTCGACGTGCGTCTCCGGGGTGCGGAACCCCCGGCGCGCCAGGACCTCCCGGACGCCGGCGCCCTGCGGCTCGGCGTGCTCGATGACCAGGACTCCCCCGGGCACCAGTAACCGCCAGGCCGTCTCGGCAAGAGCCCGGACGGCGTCGAGGCCGTCGGGCCCGCCGTAGAGCGCCATCGCCGGGTCGTGGTCGCGGACCTCGGGGTCGATCGGGATCGCGTCGTCCGGCACGTACGGCGGGTTCGACACGACGACGGACACGGTGCCGTCGAGTTCCGGCAGCGCGTCGGCGAGGTCGCCCTCGACGAGCCGGACCGTCCCACCGTGGGCGTCGACGTTGCGCCGGGTCCACGGCAGGGCCTCGGCCGACCGCTCGACCGCGTAGACCACGGCGTTCGGCACCTCGGTGTCCATCGCGATCGCGATCGCACCGCTGCCGGAGCCCAGGTCCACGGCGATCGGCTCGGGGACCGCGGTCGCCCGCAGCGCGTCGATGCCGAACTGCACGACGCCCTCGGTCTCCGGACGGGGCACGAACACGCCCGGTCCGACGGCCAGGGTGAGCGCACGGAAGTACGCCTGCCCGGTGATGTGCTGCAGCGGCTCACGGGTGGCACGGCGGGCGACGGCATGCCGGAAGCGCTCGACGTGCTCCGGCGCGATGCCGCCACCGATCAGCGCACGGGCCTGGACGGCACCGCGCGAGGTGTCGGTCGCCCACGCGAGCAGCAGCTCCGCGTCGACCCGGGGCGTCGGCACGCCGACGGCGACGAGCGCCGCGGTCGCCTGCTCGAGCAGGCGATCCGCGGCGTACGTGAGGGGCGTGTCGGCGGTGATCCGGGCCTCCAGGCTGGGTGTGCGCTTACGCGTCCTGGTCGCCGATGGCGGCCAGGCGTGCCTCTTCGTCCGCCTGGATGGCGGACTGGATGACGGGCTCGAGGGCACCGTTCATCACACGGTCGAGGTCGTACGCCTTGTAGCCGGTGCGGTGGTCCGCGATCCGGTTCTCCGGGAAGTTGTACGTGCGGATGCGCTCCGAACGGTCCATCCCGCGGATCTGCGACTTGCGCGCGTCCGAGGCGATCGCGTCGAGCTCCTCCTGCTGGCGCGCGAGGATGCGTGCGCGGAGCACGCGCATGCCGGCCTCGCGGTTCTGCAGCTGCGACTTCTCGTTCTGCATCGCCACCGTGATGCCCGTGGGCAGGTGGGTGATGCGGACCGCGGAGTCCGTCGTGTTGACGGACTGCCCGCCCGGGCCGGAGGACCGGTAGACGTCGATCTTGAGGTCGTTCTGGTTGATCTGGACCTCTTCGGGCTCGTCCACCTCGGGGAACACCAGCACGCCGGTGGTCGAGGTGTGGATGCGCCCCTGCGACTCGGTCTGCGGCACACGCTGGACGCGGTGCACACCGCCCTCGTACTTCAGGTGCGCCCAGACGCCCTGGGACGGATCGGTCGTGTTCGACTTGATCGCGACCTGGACGTCCTTGTAGCCACCCAGGTCGGACTCGGTGCGCTCGAGGAGCTCGACCTTCCAGCCCTTGGTCTCGGCGTAGTGCGAGTACATGCGCAGGAGGTCGGCCGCGAACAGCGCCGATTCCTCGCCGCCCTCGCCGCCCTTGATCTCCATGATGACGTCACGGCCGTCGTCGGGGTCGCGCGGGATGAGCAGCCGGCGGAGACGCTCCTGGCGCTCCGACAGCTGCTCCTCGAGCCCGGGGACCTCGTCCGCGAACGCTGCGTCTTCACGGGCGAGTTCCTGGGCGGCGGCGAGGTCGTCCCCCGCCGCCTGCCAGGCCTCGTACGCGGACTTGATCTGGTTGAGCTCGGCGTACCGCCGGTTCACCTTCTTCGCCCGGGCCGCATCGGCGTGGAGCGCGGGGTCCGACAGCTGCTGTGTCAGGTCCTCGTGTTCCGCCAGCAGCCCCGCTACCGACTCGAACACGCGTTACTCCTGGTGGCCGTTGTGGTGGGCGCCGGTCGAGGGGACCGACTTCTGCACCTGCACCAGGAACTCGACGTTCGACTGCGTCTCCTTGAGGTTCCGCAGCACGATCTCGAGAGCCTGCTGCGGGTCGAGCCCGGCGAGGGCCCGGCGCAGACGCCAGGTGATCTTGACCTCGTCGGCGGAGAGCAGCTGCTCCTCGCGACGGGTACCGGAGGCGTTCACGTCGACGGCGGGGAAGATCCGCTTGTCGGCGAGGTGACGGTTCAGGCGGAGCTCCATGTTGCCGGTGCCCTTGAACTCCTCGAAGATGACCTCGTCCATCTTGGAGCCGGTCTCGACGAGCGCGGTCGCGAGGATGGTCAGCGAGCCACCGTCCTCGATGTTGCGCGCGGCACCGAAGAAGCGCTTCGGCGGGTAGAGCGCCGCCGAGTCGACGCCACCGGAGAGCACACGGCCCGACGGCGGGGTCGACAGGTTGTACGCACGGCCAAGGCGGGTGATCGAGTCGAGCAGCAGCACGACGTCGTGGCCCAGCTCCACCAGGCGCTTCGCACGCTCGATGGCGAGCTCGGCGACGGTGGTGTGGTCCTCGGCGGGACGGTCGAAGGTCGAGGCGATGACCTCGCCCTTCACCGTGCGCTGCATGTCGGTGACCTCTTCGGGCCGCTCGTCGACGAGGACGACCATCAGGTGCGCCTCGGGGTTGTTCTTGGCGACGGCGTTCGCGATGGCCTGCAGCACGACGGTCTTGCCGGCCTTCGGCGGGGACACGATGAGACCGCGCTGGCCCTTGCCGATCGGCGACACGAGGTCGATGATGCGGGTCGACAGCTTGCCCGGCTCCGTCTCGAGGCGCAGGCGCTCGTTCGGGTACAGCGGGGTGAGGTCGTTGAAGTCGACGCGGGCCGCGGCCTCGTCGGCGGACTGGCCGTTGATCGACTCGACGGCCACGAGCGCGTTGTACTTCTGGCGGCTCTGCTGCTCGCCGTCACGCGGCTGCTTGATCGAACCGACGACGGCGTCGCCCTTGCGCAGGTGGTACTTCTTCACCTGGCCGAGGGAGACGTAGACGTCGCTCGGGCCCGGCAGGTACCCGGTGGTGCGGACGAACGCGTAGTTGTCGAGGACGTCGAGGATGCCCGCGATCGGGATCAGGACGTCGTCCTCGGTGACCTCGGGCTCGAAGTCGTCGTTCTGGCCGCCACGGCCGCGCTTGCGGTCACGCTGGCGACGGCTGCGGCCGCTCTCGGCCTCGTCGGCGTGCTGTTGCTGCTGCTGCTTCTGCTGGCCGCTGGTCTGCTGCTTCTGCTGACCGGCGTTCTGCTGCTGCTTCTGGTCGGCCTTGTCGTCCTGCTTGGCCTCGGCCTGCTTCGGCTGGTCGTTCTGCTTCTGGCCGCCGTTCTGCTGGCCGTTCTGCTGCTCGCCGCCGTTCTGCTTCTGCTGGCCGCCGTTCTGCTGGTCGGCACCGTTCTGCTTCTGCTGGCCGGCGTTCTGGCCGCCGTTCTGCTGCTCGGCGCCGTTCTGCTGCTCGCCGTTCTCGGCGTTCTGGCCACGGCCACGACCGCGACCACGGCTGCGACGACCGCGACGCGAGCCGCCCTCGCCCTGCTCGGAGTTCTGGTCGCCCTGGTCGTTCTGGTCGCCGGACTCGTTCTGGTCCTGGTCGGCCTGCACGGCGGACGTCGGTGCCTGCTGGCCCTGCTGGCCCGCCTGGCTCGGCTGCTCGGCCTCGGCGGGTGCCGACGCCTGCTGGCCCTGGTCGGCGGCGCGCTGCTCGGTGCCGCGCTGGTCGGCGCCACGCTGCTCGGTGTTCCGCTGGCCACGGCCACGGCGCTGGGAGCCGGACTGCGCGGCTTCCTGGGCGTCCTTCTCGGCGCGGACCTGGTCGAGCCCGGCGAGGAGGTCCTCGGTGCCGGTCTGGCCGTGGTTGGTGTGCTCGGCGGCCGAGGTCGGCGCGGCGTTCACGGTGCCGCCGGACGATGCGCGGCGCGAACGACGGGCACGGCTCGGGGCTGCCGACTCGGCGGGGGCCTCAGGGTCGGCGACGGGTGCCTCGGCAGCGGGCTGCGCGGGGGTCTCGGCGGGCTCCGGCAGGGTCGGCTGCTCGGTGGCGGCCGGCTCGGCGGGGGTCTCGGCGACGGCGGCGGCCGGGGCGGCCGGCGTCTCGTCGACGGGACGCTTGTCCTCGATGGAGGCGATCAGGTCGCCCTTGCGGAGCTTGGAGAGCCCGGTGATGCCGAGCGAGGAGGCGATGCGCTGGAGCTCCGGGAGACGGAGGGCACGCAGGTCGCTGGGGATCTCCACCTGGGCGGAGTTGTTGTCGGTCAAGGTCGGTGTTTCCTTTCGAACCGCAGAACGCGGAGAGTTTCCACCGTCCCGGATGCAGGGTGAGCATCGACCGCCGTTCAGACGACGGATCGGGATTCGGTGATCAGAAAGAGATGCACACTCGCGCACCGGACCCTGCGACGTCGCAGGAGCTGTCCTGAGGACGAGCGATCCGTACGGTTACGCGGGTTCGGCTTCGAGCGCCGAGTGCGCTGCCACTGTAGCACCACCGAGATCGACGGCCAGCATGAGCGGCCGCCAGTCGGATTCGGCGTGTCGCTGCACCAGTTCGGCGGCGGTCAGGCGCTGTGCCGGGTCGCTGCCGAGGACGAGCAGGCTCGGCCCGGCACCGGAGACCACCGCGGCGAGGCCGTGCTGCCGGAGCAACCGGATCAGGGCGTCGGTCTCGGGCATGGCGCTGGCGCGGTACGCCTGGTGCAGACGGTCCTCGGTCGCGGCGAGCAGCAGCTCGGGGCTCTGGATGAGCGCCGCGACGAGCAGCGCCGAGCGGGAGACGTTGAACGCGGCGTCGGCGTGCGGGACCTGCTCGGGCTGCAGGGAGCGCGCGAGCTTGGTCGAGAGCGTCGAGGTCGGCACGAACACCACCGGGGCGACACCGCGGTGCACCAGGAGCCGCTTGTAGGCCGGGCCCTCGGCGGTCATCCACGCGATCGTCAGGCCGCCGAAGAGCGCCGGCGCGACGTTGTCCGGGTGGCCCTCCATCTCGGTGGCCAGGGTCAGGAGCGTCGAGGCGTCCAGGTCGACGATGCCCTCGAGTAGACCACGGGCGGCCATCAGCCCGGCGACGATCGCCGCGGCGGAGGAACCGAGACCGCGGCCGTGCGGGATCGCGTTCCTGGCGTGCAGTTCGAGGCCGGGCTGGTCGACACCGGCGTGCTCCAGGCCACGGCGGACCGCACGGACGACGAGGTTCGTGTCGTCCGTGGCGACCTCACCGGCACCGACGCCCTCGACCGTGACGGTCGCGCCGGGTTCGGAGCGCACACGCACCACGACCTCGTCGTAGAGCGAGAGCGCGAGGCCGAGCGAGTCGAAGCCGGGGCCGAGGTTCGCCGACGTGGCCGGCACCCGGACGCGGACCGCCGATCCGGTCGGCAGTGCACGGACCGCCCGTCCGGCCGGTACAGCACTGCGGGCGGTCATGCCCTCACCCGGTCCGGACGAGCGGTCGGAGATCACTGCTCGCTGACCAGACCGAGCACGTCGGCGATCGACTTCGTGTCGACCGGCACGCTCGTCGGGGTGACCTCGCCGCCGTCCGGCGTGCGGAGGGCCCACTGCGGGTCCTTCAGGCCGTGGCCCGTGACCGTGATGACGACCTTCGCGCCCTTCGGCACGACACCGGCGTCGGCACGCTCGAGGAGCCCGGCGACACCGATGGCCGATGCGGGCTCGACGAAGACGCCGACCTCGGCAGACAGGATGCGGTGTGCGGCGAGGATGGCCTCGTCGGTGATGGCACCGAAGTAGCCGTCGGTCTCCTCCCGCGCCTCGAGCGCGAACTGCCACGAGGCCGGGTTGCCGATGCGGATCGCCGACGCGATCGTGTCGGGGTGCCGGACGACCTCGCCGTGCACGATCGGGGCGGAACCGGCGGCCTGGAACCCGAACATGCGGGGCAGCTTGGTGCTGCGGCCGGCGGCGACGTCCTCGCGGTAGCCGCGCGAGTACGCGGTGTAGTTGCCCGCGTTGCCGACGGGCAGGAAGTGGAAGTCCGGTGCGTCACCGAGGACGTCGACGACCTCGAACGCGGCGGTCTTCTGCCCCTCGATGCGGTCGTTGTTGACGGAGTTGACGAGGTGCACGGGGTAGTTCGCCGCCAGGTCGCGGGCGATGTCGAGGCAGTCGTCGAAGTTGCCCTGCACCTGCAGGAGCTGGGCGTCGTGGGCGACGGCCTGGCTGAGCTTGCCCATGGCGATCTTGCCCTCGGGCACGAGCACCGCAGCGGTGATGCCGGCGTGCGTGGCGTACGCGGCGGCCGAGGCGCTGGTGTTGCCGGTCGAGGCGCAGATGACGGCCTTCGCGCCGTGCTCGACGGCCTTCGAGATCGCCATCGTCATGCCGCGGTCCTTGAACGAACCCGTCGGGTTCATGCCCTCGAACTTCACGTAGACCTCGGCGCCGGTGCGCTCGGAGAGCCGACGAGCCGGGATGAGCGGCGTGCCGCCCTCACCGAGCGTGACGATGGGCGTCGCCTCGGTCACGTCGAGTCGGTCGGCGTACTCGCGCAGGACTCCCTGCCACTGGTGGGCCATCAGGCTTCTCTCTCTGTCCGGTGGGGTGGATCTGGTGGTGGTGCGGCTCGGTGGGCCTGCAGGTCGGCCTGGAGGCCCGTGGTCGCGTCAGCGACCGACGACGCGCAGGACGCTGGTGACGTCCAGGACGACGTCCTCGCCGCGGAGGGCGACGACGGTGTCCGCCAGGTCGGCCTCGCGCGCCAGGTGGGTGCCGATGACGAGCGTCGCGGTCCCCTCGGCTGCGCCGGTGGTGGTCTGTTCGACCGTCTCGACGCTGACGCCGTGCTTCGCGAGCACGCCGGCGACCGTCGACAGCACGCCGGGGGCGTCCGTGACGTGCAGGGTGATCTGGTAGCTCGTGCGCACGGTGCCGATCGGGAACACCGGCAGCTCGGACTGCGTCGACTCGGCGACACCCGGGCCGCCGATGACGTGCCGACGGGCCGCGGAGACCAGGTCGCCGAGGACCGCCGAGGCCGTCTCGACGCCACCGGCACCCGCGCCGTAGAACATCAGGTCGCCGGCGGCCTCGGCCTCGACGAACACCGCGTTCTTCGCACCGTGCACGCTCGCGAGCGGGTGCGACTCGGGCACGAGGGCCGGGTAGACGCGGGCGCTGACGCCCTCGCGGCCGTCCTCGTCGGTGAGCCGCTCGGCGGTCGCCAGGATCTTCACGACGTAGCCGGCCTTGCGGGCGGCGCGGACCTGGTCGATCGTGACGTGGGTGATGCCCTCGCGGTGCACGGCGGCGAGCGGCACCGAGGTGTGGAACGCGAGCGAGGCCAGGATCGCGGCCTTCTGCGCGGCGTCGTAGCCCTCGACGTCGGCGGTCGGGTCGGCCTCGGCGTAGCCGAGCTCCGTCGCGGTGGCCAGGGCGTCCTCGAACGTGGAGCCCTTGCGGTCCATCAGGTCGAGGATGAAGTTCGTGGTGCCGTTGACGATGCCCATGATCCGGACGATGCGGTCACCGGCGAGCGAGTCGTGCAGCGGACGGATGATCGGGATCGCCCCGGCCACGGCGGCCTCGTAGTAGAGCTGCGCGCCGACCTGCTCGGCCGCGGCGAAGAGCTCCGGGCCGTGGGTCGCGAGCAGCGCCTTGTTGCCGGTGACGACGTCCGCGCCCGACTGCAGGGCCTGGAGCACGAGGGTGCGCGCCGGCTCGATGCCGCCGATGAGCTCGACGACGATGTCCGCGCCGAGGATGAGCGATGCCGCGTCCGTGGTGAAGAGCTCCGCCGGCAGGTCGACGTCGCGCTGCGCGTCCACGTCGCGCACGGCGATCCCGACCAGCTCCAGCCCGGCACCGGCGCGCGAGGCCAGCTCGTCGCCGTGCTCGAGGAGCAGTCGCGCGACCTGGGAACCGACCGAGCCGGCCCCGAGCAGCGCGACACGGACGTTGCGGTATTCGATCATCTGGTAGCGGTTCCTGTCGGTGGGGGTGCGCCCTGCGGGGTGGGCGGACCCGGTCGGGTCGGGGGTCAGCGGCCGGTGCCGTCGGCGGGCACGGCGGCGACCCCGGTGTCACGGGCGAGGAGGTCGTCGATCGTCTCGCCCCGCACGAGGATACGGGCTGTGCCGTCCGCGACGGCGACGACCGGCGGGCGGCCCACGTGGTTGTAGTTGCTCGACAGCGCCCAGCAGTAGGCCCCGGTGGCCGCGACGGCGAGCAGGTCACCGCGCTGCACGTCGCCGGGCAGGTACTCGTCGTTGACCACGACGTCGCCGCTCTCGCAGTGCTTGCCGACGACGCGGCTCAGCACCGCCGGGGCGTCCGAGGTGCGGGCGAGCCGGGCCGTGTAGTCGGCGCCGTACAGGGCGGGACGGATGTTGTCGCTCATCCCGCCGTCGACCGAGACGTACGTGCGGGTCGCGCTGCCGCCGTCCTCGGTCTCGAGCGTGACGGGCTTGATCGTGCCGACGCGGTAGAGCGTCACCCCGGGCGGGCCGATGATGTAGCGGCCCGGCTCGACGGCGATGTCCGGCACCGGGATGCCGCGCTCGGCGCAGGCCTCGCCGATGATCGTGGCCAGTGCCTCGGCGACGTCCTCGGGGGCGAAGGCCGAATCGGCCTCGGTGTAGTCGATGCCCCAGCCGCCGCCGAGGTTCAGCTCGGGCACCGGACCGGAGGCCACGAGCGTCGCGTGCACGTCCATGAGTCGACGTGCGGCCTCGCGGAAGCCGGCGTCGTCGAAGATCTGCGAGCCGATGTGCGAGTGCAGCCCGACGAAGGCGAGCGAGGGCTCGGCGCGGGCGGCTGCTGCGGCCTCGACGGCCTCGGACAGCGGGATGCCGAACTTCTGGTCCTCGCGGGCGGTCGCCAGGTACTCGTGGGTGGACGCGTGCACACCGGTGTTGATCCGGATGCGCACGCGCTGCACGACCCCGGCGTCGGCGGCGGCACGGGCGACGCGCTGCACCTCTTCGTGGCTGTCGAGCACGATCGTGCCGATGCCGACCTCGACCGCGCGGGCGATCTCGGCGTCGGACTTGTCGTTGCCGTGGAAGCCGAGCCGGCCGGGGTCGATGCCGCCGGCCAGGGCGACCGCGAGCTCACCGGCGGTGCAGACGTCCACGCGCAGGTCGGCCTCGGCCATCCACGCGACGACCTGCGTCGTGAGGAAGGCCTTGCCGGCGTAGTAGACGTGCGCGTGGCTGCCGATGCGCTCGAACGCCTCGGCGAACGCGTTCCGCACGCGGACGGCGCGGGACTGGACGTCACGCTCGTCGACGACGTACAGGGGCGTGCCGAACTGCGCGACCAGGTCCGTCGCGCTGATGCCGCCGATCGCCAGGGTGCCGTCGTCGGTCCGCGTCGCGGACGCGGGCCAGATGCGGTCCACCAGTTCGGAGGCGTCCGTCGGGAACCGCAGCCGCGGCGGTGCAAGGGGGTTCTCGCTCACGGGACCCGATCCTACCGACGCGAGCCGTTCCTCCAGGCCGCGTTACGCACCCGTCCGCTCAGCCGCAGCTGCCGACCGTCCGCAGGCCGTCCTCGTTGAGCGGCAGCGCGTCCGCGGTGATGCGGACCGTCGCGTCCGACTTCGACACGTCGAGCGAGCGCACCCGCAGCGCCTCGGGCAGGAACTGCGCGGTGCAGACCTGCACCGGGACGCCGGTGACGCCGGGGATCGAGTCGACCTTGAGGCCGAGGTCGGAGTTCGTGATCCGCACGCTCTCCGGGGTGATCGAGATGCCGCGGCCGTCGTCCTGGGCGACGACGGCACCCTTGGCGGCGTAGGTGATGTCGTAGCCGAGCACCGACGACGACCCCGTCAGTTCCACGCCGCCGTCGACCAGGTTCAGCCGGTCGAACAGCGGGCTGTACTTCGCCAGGTCCTTGACGCTCGACGACGCCAGGGTGACCGTGCCGTCGACGTCGCGGACGTCGCCCTTGCCGTCCACCGGGACGTCCTGCGCGGTGACGTCGGCGGCGAGCGGGATGCCGTCCACCGTGAGCTTCGCCGAGGAGATCTCGACGCGGTCGAGCGTGCCGCTGATGAGCTGCGGGATGACGATGCCCTCGGCGTGGGCGTCGACCTCGCCGGTCGTGCCGTCCGGTAGCGACTGCTCGACCTGCTGGGCGATGATCCGGTCGACGACGCCGCGCAGCACGAACTCGGCGATCACGACGAGGGCGGCGAGCACGACGACGACCACGAGCAGGACGACGGGCCAGCGGCGGCGCGTGGTGGGGCGTTCGGTGGCTGCGGGCATGCGTCCTACCCTGCCAGCCGGTCCCGGCAGGCTGCCTGGAGGCCCGGTGCGCGTCCGGCGCGGCGGCTGCGGCGGGTGCGAGCGCGGGGGGCGGGCGGGGCGCGGGGCGCACGCGATCGCGCCCCGCCACGGTCATCGCGCCCTCGCACACCGGGGCGCGATGACCGTCAAGGGGCGCGTTTCGGCAACGGCTCGGCCGTCTGCTCGCGCCGCCGCTCCGCTACATGCGGGACGGAGCCGACACGCCGAGCAGGCCGAGGCCGTTGCGGACGACCTGGCCGGTGGCGTCGTTCAGCCACAGGCGCGTGCGGTGCAGGTCGGTCACGGGTTCGTCGCCGAGGGGCGTGACACGGCAGGAGTCGTACCAGCGGTGGTAGAGGCCGGCGAGCTGCTCGATGTACCGCGCGATGCGGTGCGGCTCGCGCAGTTCGGCGGCGTGCCGGACCACCCGCGGGTACTCGGCGAGGGCTCCGAGGAGCGCGCTCTCCGACTCGTGGGTCAGCAGCGAGGCGTCGAACACCGACCGGTCGACCCCGGCCGCCGCGGCGTTCCGGGCCACCGACTGCGTGCGGGCGTGGGCGTACTGCACGTAGAAGACGGGGTTGTCGTTCGTGCGCTTCGTGAGCAGGTCGAGGTCGATGTCGATCGCGGTGTCGCTGGCGAACCGGACCAGGGCGTACCGGCCGGCGTCGACACCGACGGCGTCGACGAGGTCCTCCATCGTGACGATGGTGCCGTTGCGCTTCGACATGCGCATCGGCGCGCCGTCCTTGAGCAGGTTGACCATCTGCCCGATCAGGATCTCGAGGTTCTTGCCCGGCTCGTCCCCGAACGCGGCGCACATCGCCATCATCCGGCCGACGTAGCCGTGGTGGTCGGCGCCGAGCATGATCAGGTTCCGCTCGAAGCCGCGCTCGCGCTTGTCGAGGTAGTACGCCAGGTCGCCGGCGATGTACGCGGGCTCGCCGTCCGACTTGATGACGACGCGGTCGCGGTCGTCGCCGAAGTCGGTCGTGCGGAGCCACTCGGCGCCCTCGGCCTCGTACATCACGCCGGCCGACCGCAGTCGGGCGATGGCACGCTCGACGGCCTTCGACTCGTGCAGGGCGTTCTCGTGGAAGTAGACGTCGAAGTCGACGCCGAAGTCGTGCAGTGACGACTTGATGTCGGCGAACATGAAGTCGACGCCCTCGCGACGGAAGAGCTCCTGCGCCTCGTCGCGCGGCAGGTCGCGGACGTCGATGCCCGGCTCGAGGGTCGCGATGACCCGTGCCGCGATCTCGGCGATGTAGGCGCCGCCGTAGCCGTCCTCGGGCGTGGGCTCTCCGAGTGCGCTGGCGACGAGGGAGCGGGCGAACCGGTCGATCTGCGCGCCGTGGTCGTTGAAGTAGTACTCGCGGGTGACCAGCCCACCCTGCGCCTGGAACACGCGGGCCAGGCTGTCGCCCACTGCGGCCCAGCGGACGCCGCCCATGTGGATCGGGCCGGTGGGGTTGGCGGAGACGAACTCCAGGTTGATCCGGACGCCGTCGTACAGATCGCCGGTGCCGAAGGACTCGCCGCCGTCCACGATGGTGCGCGCGATCTCGCCAGCGGCGGCCGCCTCGAGCGTGATGTTGATGAAGCCGGGGCCGGCGACGTCGACGGAGTCCACACCGTCGAGCTCGGTCAGCTCACCGGCGATCTCGGTCGCGAGCTCGCGCGGGTTCGTGCCGAGCCGCTTCGCGAGCTGCATGGCCGCGTTCGAGGCCCAGTCGCCGTGGGCGCGGTTCTTCGGACGCTCGAGCACCACGTGGGACTCCTCGATCGTCACGGTCTCGGACGCGCCTCGGCGCTCGACGATCCCGGTCAGGATCGACAGGTACGCGGCGGAGAGTTCGGCAGGAGTCACGAGGACCGATCCTACCGGGACGCCCAGGTCCGCACCGGTCGATGCAGCATCATGTCGGGATGACCCCCCGCAGCCGTGCCCGGGCGCTCACCGTCGCCACCCTCACCACCGCAGCAGCCGTCTTGCTCGCCGGGTGCTCAGGCGGCGGGGACAGCACCCCGTCGGCCAGCGCGACCCCGGCGGGCAAGCCGGTGTCGCAGACCTGCGCGGAGCTCCTGCCGACCAGCGCACTGTCGGTGTACGGGCAGACCTTCGAGCTCGACGACTCCTTCACCCCGGCGAAGGGCTCCCCCGCCGCGACCATCGCGAAGCAGCAGGGTCGCGTGTGCCGGTTCGTCAGCACCGACGCGGACGCCACGGCGATCACGCTCGCGGTCGCCGACCTGCCTGAGAAGTCGCTCACCAACCTGAAGGACGCCCTGTACGAGCGGGGCGGGTCCGTCCCCACCTACCGCGTGGAGGGCTACTTCGCCCTGAGCGGCGACGTCGGCCGCGCCGACGCCTTCGCCGACCCGTACTGGATCACCGCGCAGTCGACGCTGTTCACCGAGCCGGGTGGGGCACAGCCCGTCGTGGACGCGGTGCGGGCCGCGCTGCAGCCGTCCGCGTCGGCGACGGCGACGCCCGCGGGCTGAAGCGCGCTGCCCCCGCGCACCGTGCGAGGCCGCCGCCGTCTGGTGCGAGGTTGCGCACGTGGTGCGCGCTTGCAGCGCCGCACGGAACGCGGAACCTCGCACGGGATCTCGACGGTCGCACCGTGCGGACGGGAGGCCCGTGGCGGGCCCGCACCGCGCCTCCCGGCCGGCGGCGGCCACGCACCGTGCCGCGTCCGCCGTCGGGTGCGAGGTTGCGTGCCTGGTGCGCGCCTGCTGCGCCGCACGGAACACGGGACGTCGCACGGGATCGCGACGGACGCACGGTGCGGACGGGAGGCCTGGGGCGGGCCCGCACCGCGCCTCCCGGTCGACGGCGGCCACGCACGGTGCCGCGTCCGTCGTCTGGTGCGAGGTTGCGCGCGTGGTGCGCTGCTCGCAGCGCCGCACGGAACACGGAACCTCGCACCGGCTCGCGTCGCTCGCACCGTGCGGACGGGAGGCCCGTGGCGGGCCCGCACCGCGCCTCCAGGTCGACGGCGGCCACGCCCTGTGCCGTGTCCGTCGTCTGGTGCGGGGTTGCGTGCGTGGTGCGCGCTTGCAGCGCCGCACGGAACACGGGACCTCGCGCCGGCTCGCGACGCTCGCACGGTGCCGGGTCCGCCATCCGGTGCGAGGTTCCGTGCGTGGTGCGCGCTTGCAGCGCTGCACGGGACACGGAACCTCGCACGGGAACGCGACACGGGAGGGCCGTGGCGGGCCTGCACCGCGCCTCCCGGCCGTGCCGACGGCACGTCCACGGCGCGACACGCGCTGTCCGGGACCACCCGCCGGACCTGCTACGGTTGTTGACACCCCTTGGCCCCCATAGCTCAGGGGATAGAGCACTGCCCTCCGGAGGCAGGGGCGGAGGTTCGAATCCTCCTGGGGGCACTGGAAAGTACGCCGAAGAGGTTCCCGAACGGATCGAGCAGCTGGCAGAGCCGCTCTCCCGTGAACACCGTCTTCGGCCCCCGGTGCGCGACGGCGCCGTTGGCGACCCAGTCCTCGACGACGGCGTCCACGTCGGGCACGGTCCAGTACGGCACCGTGCCGGACGGCCCCGGCGTGTTGAGTTCGTCGGTGCGGTGCAGCGTGAGGCGGACGCCGTCGATGTCGAACGCGACGAGCGCGCCACCACGCACGACCGGTTCGCGGCGGAGCCTGGCCGCGTACCAGGCGACCGCGGCGTCGAGGTCGTCGACGAACAGGAAGACGTTGCCGACCGGGCCGATTGGGAGCGGAGCTGTGGAGTCGTCGTGCACGGGGGTCCTCCTTCGTCGCGCGCCGCTCAGCGGTGCTCGACCCCGAGCGTCTGCGCGAGGAACGTGAGCGATCCGGGCAGCGCGTGGTCGGTGTAGCCCTCGGCGTGCCGGAGACCGGGGATCAGCTGCAGCGTGTTCGGGACGCCGACCGCGGCGAGCGCCGCCTGCAGCGCGATCGGGTCCGACCGCGGGACCCACTCGTCCAGCGAGTTGGCGAGGTAGACGGGGCCCGTCGACGCCGTCACGTGCTCGATCGTGGACGCCGCGGCGAGCGCCGACCGGTCGCCGCCGACCTCCTGCAGGATCACCCAGCGGAGGAACGGGTCGTCCCGGCCGGTCTGGTCGATGTCGGCGCTCCGCATCGCGTCGAGGTCCTGCGTCGTCGGCGCCGCGGAGACCGTGCCGTCCGTCGCCCGGATGATCTCGGCGAGGCCGAAGATCCCGGACCAGCTCACGGAGGGACGGCCGGTCGCGATGCCGCCCTCGACGGCGAGGTTCCCCCCGGCTGACCCGCCGAAGAAGGCGACCTTGCTCCGGTCGAAGGGGACGTCGGACTGCAGCGCCCACTCGTAGGCGGTGAGCATGTCGTCCCTGCTCGCGGGGAACACGTCCGTCGGTGCCAGCCGGTAGTTCGGCACGAAGACCGTGTACCCGGCGTCCACGAGTCGGGCGGACAGGCCGTCCTCCTTGGACTTGTCCCCGCGGAACCATCCGCCACCGTGCACGAGCACGACGGCGCCGGTGCTCGGGGGCGATCCGGGGGCCGGACGGTGGACGTCGAGGACCAGGGCGTCGTGCTGGTCCGAGTACCGCACGTCGCGGTCGATGTGGGGAGGTGGCTGGGCGGACATCGGTGACGACCTTCCTCGGGTTCCCGACGCCGCGACCGGCGGCGGTTCGTGGAATCCGATTCTCATCGACCGTGTCACGGGGCGATTGGGTCGGATGACTCGATGCGGTTCGGTTCCGGGGCGAGGAGCGGCACAACCGGGTCCTGAGCATCCCGGTAGCGTTCCGGCATGACGATGACGTTCCCGGTGCCCGGAGTCCACGCGCTGCGGGGCGGCCCCGTGCTCCGGTGGGGTGTGATCGGCCCCGGGGAGATCGCGAACGACTTCACCGCGACGCTGCACGCGAACTCCGACCAGCGCGTGGTCGTCGTGGGGTCCCGCTCCCCCGAGCGTGCCGCGGCCTTCGCCACCCGCCACGGTGTGCCCGGTGTGCACGGGTCGTACGAGGCCCTCGTGGCGGACCCGTCCGTCGACGTGGTCTACGTCGCCTCGCCGCACCCGCAGCACCTCGGGCATGCACTGCTCGCGATCGCCGCCGGCAAGCACGTGCTCGTCGAGAAGCCGATGACGACCTCGGCGGCGGACACGCGCACCCTCGCCGACGCCGCCCGGGCCGCGGGCGTCCTCGCGATGGAGGCGATGTGGACCCGGTACCTGCCGGGCACGACCGTCGTCGCCCGTCTGCTCGCGGACGGGGTCCTCGGCGATGTCCGGCTCGCGACGGTCGACGTCGGGTGGCCGCACGACCCGGACCCGGCGGACCGGATGTTCGACCCCGCCGCAGGTGGGGGTGCCCTCCTCGACGCCGGTGTGTACGGGCACTGGTTCGCACGGTTCGCCACCGGCGCCCCGGTTACCAGCAGCACGACGGGGGCGGTCTCGGATCGCGGGGTGGACCTCCAGTCCGTCACGGTGTCGACGGCGGAGGGAGGCGCGCAGGCGGTGGTGGCCACGTCGATGACGGCGTGGACGCCGGGGCTGGCGGTGATCGCCGGGAGCCGGGCCACGGTCCGGTACACCGACCACTTCGTGTTCCCGGCGTCGTTCGCGGTGCACCACCCGGGTGGGGAGGACCACTGGGCGGAGCCGACGGGGCTGCGGGGTCGTCAGGGACTCGTGTGGCAGGCGGCGGCGCTCGCGCAGTACGTGGCGGACGGTCGCACGGAGTCCCCGGTGCACTCGCTGGACGACTCGATCGGGATCGCGACGGCGCTCGACGCGGCCCGTGCGGCGCTCGGACCGACCGGTGCAGCGCTCGGACCGACCGGTGCGGCACCGTCCGTTCCCGAGCAGGACACCTCGACCCTCTAGGATCACGGGCCGGTCGTCCCGCACGCGACCGGGAAGAGGCCTCGATGACCATCGGCACCGGGAACGCGCAGCTCGAACTCGCCCGCGGCGGCGACGCACCCGCCCCACGGACCCTGTTCGACGTCCTGGCGGCGACCGCGGCGACCCACCCGGACGCGAGGGCGCTCGAGGACCCGGCCGGCAGCGTCGACTACGCCGCCCTGCTCGACCTCGTGCGCGCGCAGGCCGACGACCTGGCCCGCCGCGGCGTCCGTCGCGGCGACCGGGTCGGGGTGCGGATCCCCTCCGGCGGGCGTGACCTGTACCTGTCGATCCTCGCCGTGCTCGCCGCCGGGGCGGCCTACGTGCCGGTCGACGCGGACGACCCCGAGGAGCGCGCCACCCTGGTGTTCGGCGAGGCCGGTGTCGTCGGGGTGATCGGCGCGGGCGGTGTCCTGCGCGACCGCGACGGCACCGAGCTGCCGGTGACGGACCCTGCGGCGAGCGCCGAGCTCCCCCGCGAGACCGACGACGCGTGGATCATCTTCACGTCCGGGTCGACCGGGGTGCCGAAGGGTGTGGCGGTCACCCACCGCAGTGCAGCGGCGTTCGTGGACGCCGAGGCGCGGATGTTCCTGCAGGCGGCGCCGATCGGTCCGGGTGACCGGGTGCTGGCGGGGCTGAGCGTGGCGTTCGACGCGTCGTGCGAGGAGATGTGGTTGGCGTGGGGGCACGGTGCCGCGTTGGTGCCGGCGCCCCGGTCGCTGGTGCGGACGGGCGTGGACCTGGGGCCGTGGCTCATCGCGCACACGATCACCGTGGTGTCGACGGTGCCGACGCTCGCGGCGTTGTGGCCGGACGATGCGCTGGAGCAGGTGCGGCTGGTGATCTTCGGTGGTGAGGCGTGCCCGCCGGAGCTGGCGGCGCGCATCGCGAGTCGTGACCGTGAGGTGTGGAACACGTACGGGCCGACCGAGGCAACGGTGGTGGCGTGCGGGTCCCTGCTCGACGGGAGCCAGCCGATCCGGATCGGGTTGCCGCTGGACGGGTGGGACCTGGCCGTGGTGGACGGTGCCGGGCAGCGGGTGGAGCCGGGCGGCGTCGGGGAGCTCGTGATCGGCGGGGTCGGGCTGGGGCGGTACCTCGACCCGGCGAAGGACGCGGAGAAGTACGCGCCGTTCCCGGAGCTCGGGTGGGAGCGGGCGTACCGGAGCGGGGACCTGGTGCGCTACGAGCCCGAGGGGCTGGTGTTCCAGGGGCGCGCGGATGACCAGGTGAAGCTCGGCGGCCGGCGGATCGAGCTCGGGGAGATCGATGCGGCGCTGCAGGCCCTGGACGACGTGGCGGGTGGTGCCGCGGTGGTGCAGCGGACCCCGGCGGGCAACCAGGTGCTGGTCGGGTACGTGGCTCCGGTGGCCGGGGCGACGGTGGACGTGGCGGCGGCGAACGCCCGGTTGCGGCAGGAGCTGCCGGCGGCGCTGGTGCCGTTGGTGGCCGTGGTGGAGTCGCTGCCGACGCGGACGTCGGGCAAGGTCGACCGTGCGGCGCTGCCGTGGCCGTTGCCGGGTGCCTCGGACGCGGCGATGCTGCCGGACACGGTGGCGTGGATCGCCGAGCGGTGGTCGGCGATCCTCGGGGTGCCGGTGGCGAGCGTCGACGACGACTTCTTCGCGCACGGCGGTGGGTCGCTGACGGCGGCGCAGCTGGTGTCGGCCATCCGTGAGCGGTTCCCGACGACGACGGTGGCGGACGTGTACGACCACCCGCGGATCGGTGCGTTGGCGGCGGCGCTGGACGAGTCCGGCCCGGTGGCGGCATCGTCGCGCGACGTCACGCCGGTGCCCCCGACGACGGGGTTGCTGATGACGCTGCTCGGGCTGCCGGTGCAGGTGCTCCGGGGGCTGCGGGTGCTGACGTGGACGGCCCTGGTGGCCGCGGTGCTGCACGCGACGACGCTGCCGTTCCTGCCGGTGCTGCCCTGGCCGGTGCTGGTGCTGGCGCTCCTGGTGTTCGTGACGCCGATCGGCAAGATGGCGCTGACGGTGGTGCTCGCGCGGCTGCTGCTCGCCGGGGTCCGGCCCGGGTCGTACCCCCGCGGTGGTTCGGTGCACCTGCGGGTCTGGCTGGCCGAGCGCATCGCCGAGGCGGTCGACGGCCCCTCGACGGCGGGCGCCCCGTGGATCAGCTACTACGCCCGGGCCCTCGGCGCGCGCATCGGAAGGGACGTCGACCTGCACACGCTGCCGCCGGTGACCGGGATGCTCACCATCGGCAAGCGTGCCTCGATCGAGCCCGAGGTCGACCTGGCCGGGCACTGGCTCGACGGCGACGTGTTCCACCTGGGGCACGTCCGCATCGACGAGGACGCCGTGGTGCGCAGCCGGACGACGCTGCTGCCGGGGGCGCACGTCGGTGCGGGTGCCGAGATCACGGCGGGTTCCGCCGTCGGCGGCCCGGTGCCCGCGGGCGAACGCTGGGCAGGGGCACCTGCGGAGCGCACCGGGTCGGCTCGTGACGACCGGGAGGCCCGCCCAGCGACCCGACGACGCTGGCTGCTCGCGTACGGGGCCGGGTCCCTGGCCGTGGCCGGGTTGCCGGTGGTCGGTGTCGCAGTCGGACTGCTGGTCGCCCTCGCCCTGGTCGGGCGGGCGTCGACCCTGGGCGACGCGGCGCTCCGTGCGCTGCTGACGGTCCCCCTGGCGACGGTCGTCGCCGGTGCGGTGTACGCGCTGCTGGTGGTGGTCGCGGTGCGGCTGCTCGGCATCGGCCTGCACGAGGGACGGCACCCGGTGCGCTCCCGGATCGGCTGGCAGGTGTGGTCGACCGAGCGGGTGCTCGACGCGGCGCGCACCCTGCTGTTCCCGCTGTACGCATCGCTCGTGACGCCGGTGTGGCTGCGACTGCTCGGCGCCCGGGTCGGTCGGGACACCGAGATCTCGACCGTGCTGCTCATCCCGGCGTTGACGCAGATCGCGTCGGGGGCGTTCCTGGCCGACGACACGATGGTGGCGACGTACGAGCTCGGCGGCGGTCGGGTGCGGATCGGTCGCTCGAAGGTCGGCCGTCGGGCGTTCCTCGGCAACAGCGGCATGACGGGTGCCGGGCGCTCGGTGCCGCGCGAGGCCCTGGTGGCGGTGCTGTCCGCGGTGCCGAAGAAGGCCAAGCGCGGGTCGTCGTGGCTCGGGTCGCCCCCGGTGCGGCTGCGGCGCGCGGCGACGGAGTTCGACGAGGCACGCACGTTCCGCCCGTCCAGGCGGCTCAAGGTCGCCCGCGGCTGCTGGGAGCTGCTGCGCCTGGTGGCCCCGATGGTCTCCGCCGCCATCGCGCTCGGCGTGGCCGGAGCACTGCTGGCGCTCTGGTCGGCCGTCGGGATCGGCTGGACGGTGCTGCTCGCCGGACCGGTGCTCATCGCCGCCGGTGCCGTCGCCGCCGTCGTTTCGACGATCGCGAAGTGGGCGTTCGTCGGCCGGATCACCGCCCGGGAGCACCCGCTGTGGTCGTCCTTCGTGTGGCGCAACGAGGTGCAGGACACCTTCGTCGAGACCGTCGCGCGCCCCTGGTTCGCCGAGCAGGCCACCGGCACCCCCGCGCTGGCCGTCTGGCTGCGGAGCCTCGGTGCGACGATCGGCCGCGGCACCTGGCTCGAGACGTACTGGCTGCCCGAGGCCGACCTGGTCACGATCGGCTCCGGGGCGTCGGTCGCGCGGGGCACGGTCGTGCAGACGCACCTGTTCCACGACCGCGTGATGCAGCTCGACACCGTCCGGATCGACGCGGGTGCGACGCTCGGGCCGCACAGCGTGGTCCTGCCGGCGGCCGGCATCGGTGCCGGGGCGACCGTCGGGCCGTCCTCGCTCGTGATGCGGGGTGAGCAGGTGCCGACGGGTTCCCGCTGGTCCGGCAACCCGATCGCTCCGTGGACATCGGCAGCACCGTTGGTGACCGCCCCACCGGCGCCATGAGGTTGACTGTCCCCGTGCCCTCCGATCCCGCCGCAGACCCGTACACCCCGCACAGCGGCGACCGACGGTGGAGTGCCGAGCACTACGAGCTCCGTCTCGACTACCGCGTCGCCACGAACCGCCTGGACGGCACCGCCACGATCACCGCGCGCGCCCTGGAGCCGCTCGAGAAGGTCGTGATCGACCTGCACGGGCTCACGGTCGACCGGGTCGACGTCGACGGACGCCGGGCCAAGAAGGTCTCGACCGCGACGCACAAGGTGACGGTCACCCCGGCCGACCCCATCGCCGCCGACACCGTGTTCAGCGTGCACCTGCGGTACCGCGGCACCCCGCACCCCGTCCGGAGTGCGTGGGGGCAGCTCGGCTGGGAAGAACTGTCCGACGGCGTCATCGTCGCCGCGCAGCCCACGGGAGCGCCGTCGTGGTTCCCGTGCAACGACCGCCCCGACGACAAGGCCACGTACCGGATCGAGATCGCGGCCGAGGCGGCGTACGACGTCCTGGCGAACGGGGAGCTGCTCGCCAAGGAGCGCGACCGCGTCGGCACCCGCTGGACCTACGCCACCACCGAGCCGATGGCGACCTACCTGGCGACCGTGCAGATCGGCCGCTACCGCACCACGAAGCTGCGCACGAGCGGGGTCCCCGTCACGCTGCACCACCCCGCCGACCTCGCCGCCGCCGCGAAGACCGACTTCGGCCAGGTGCCGGAGATGCTCGCGCTGTTCGGTGACCGGTTCGGCCCGTACCCGTTCGCGGCGTACGGCGTCGTGGTGACCGACGACGATCTCGAGATCCCGCTCGAGGCCCACGGCCTGGCGGTGTTCGGCCGGAACCACGTCGACGGCGAACACGGCACCGACCGCCTCATCGCCCACGAGCTCGCCCACCAGTGGTTCGGCAACTCCGTCACGGTCACCCGGTGGCAGGACATCTGGCTGCACGAGGGGTTCGCCTGCTACGCCGAGTGGCTGTGGTCCGAGGACCGCGGGGACGACACCGCCGACCAGCTGGCCGAGCGGTACCGGCAGGGACTGCTCGAGCAGCCGGAGGACCTGGTGATCGGTGACCCGGGCGCGAAGGACATGTTCGACGACCGCGTCTACAAGCGCGGTGCCCTCGCTCTGCACGCCGTCCGCCGCACGTTCGGCGACGACGCCTTCTTCGCCGGGCTGCGGAGCATCACCGAGCGGCACCGGCACGGATCCGTCATCGTGCCCGACGTGCTCCGTGCGTTCGCGGACGCCGCCGGCCGCTCGGTCGCGGACGTCGGTGCGGTGACCGGGCCCTGGATCGACGAGGCGTCGGTGCCGACGCTGCCCGCTGGCTAGCAGGCTCCGCCGCCGCGTCGATCAGCAGGCTCCGCCGCCGCGTCGGCTAGCCAGCCAGCTCGCCGTCGGCCGGGTCGCAGCTGACCTCGGACCACACCGCGTCGAGCGACAGTCCGACCACGCCCGCGACCGACGCGATCGTCGAGAACGCCGGCGTCGCGATCCGACCGGTCTCGATCTTCCGGAGCGTCTCCGGCGAGATCCCCGCAGCCAGGGCGGTGCCCACGATCGACCGCGGACCACGGGCACGACGCAGCAGCGCACCGAGGCGACGACCGCGCGCGACCTCGTCGGGACGGAGTGGGAGACGGACCATGACCACATAGTAATACCGGTATGATCATCCGCGTGATCGAGATCCTGACCCCCGCCGAGGTCGACAAGGGCCGCGCCACCGGAGCCCTCGTCGGCACGATCCTGCAGACCCTGCGCGAACGCACCCGCGTCGGCACGAACCTGCTCGAGATCGACCGGTGGGCGAAGCAGATGATCGAGGCCGCCGGCGCGGACTCCTGCTACGTCGACTACGCACCCTCGTTCGGCCGCGGCCCGTTCGGCCACCACATCTGCACGGCCGTGAACGACGCCGTCCTGCACGGGCTGCCGCACGACCGGGTGCTGCAGGACGGCGACCTGCTGACCCTCGACCTCGCGGTGTCCCTGGACGGCATCGCCGCCGACGCCGCGATCAGCTTCGTCGTCGGTACCGCACGCCCCGAGGACCTCGCACTCATCGACGCCACCGAACGCGCGCTGGCCGCGGGCATCGCCGCCGCCGGACCGGGCGCCCGCATCGGTGACCTGTCCCACGCGATCGGCACCGTGCTCGAGGCCGCGGGCTACCCGGTGAACGTCGAGTTCGGCGGGCACGGCATCGGCTCGACCATGCACCAGGACCCGCACGTGTCGAACACCGGGCGGCCCGGCCGCGGCTACACGCTCCGGCCCGGGCTCCTGCTCGCGCTCGAACCGTGGGTGATGGCGGACACCGACGTCCTGGTCACCGACGCCGACGGGTGGACCCTGCGGAGTTCCACGGGAGCGCGGACCGCCCACACCGAGCACACCATCGCGATCACCCAGGACGGCGCCGAGGTGCTCACGCTCCCCCGCTGACCGCCCCGACGACCTCGACGGGCAGGCCACCCGCGGCGACGACGAGCACGACGTCCGGTGCGGGGTACAGCACGGTGACCGGTTGTCCGGCACCCTCGAACCGGGCGGTGCCGGCGGCCACGTCGACCTCCACCGCGAGCGGGTCGACGCGCAGCCCGCGTCCGTCGCGTTTCAGGACGGCCTCCTTGGCCGCCCACGCTGCGGCGAGGAGCGCCGGATCCCCGTCGGCTCGACGGAGTTCGTCAGGGTTGAATGCATCGAGCGGCGCAGCGGCGACCCGCGACACCCGTTCGACGTCGACACCGAGTGCCGACGGTCCGACCGCGAGGGCGACGACGCCCGGTGCGCGCGACAGGCTCACGCCGACCGTGACGCCCGCGACGGTCGCCCACGGACGACCGTGGTCGGTCCCCGCGCAGTGCGGGCAAACGCGCCCCGCGCGCACCGCGACCGGCTCGGCGCCGGTCGCCGACACGACGGCGGCGACCAGGGCCTCCCGGTCGTCCGCGCGGTCAGCAGCCGGCGTCCGGAGCGTCACCGTGACGGTCTGGAGGCGCGACCCACCGACCGGGGCAGCGCCCGTCGGTCGTGTGGTCGCGCCCAGAGCGGATCAGGCGTGCGTCAGCGCGATGAGCGCGACATTCATGGTGCTGTACTGCCCCTCGGAGCGGGTCGCCTGGCGAACTCGTCCGCGCAGGACCTCGTAGCGGCCGTCGTGCTCGCGCACGAAACCGATCACGCCCGTCGCCGGAGTCGACACCCGGTGGTAGCCGTCCTCGAGCGGGACGACCTCGGTGCTCGTGGTGCGTTCCATCGTTCTTCCCCTTCCGTTCATCCTCGAACAGTGGCGCCAGCATACCCCGGTACGGGGGACAAGACGTCCACAGGAAGCACGGTCCGGAGCGTTCCCCCAGAGTCTGGCGGTGCCCCTGCGTGGCCTGGATAGACTCCGGGCGACAGCGCACTCGTGGCGCGGTCCGGTGCGGTGCCACGGGGTACCGACCGGCGACGGACGGAGGACGGATGCGAGCGGTCCAGCACGGATCGGGCACGGACGGATCGAGCGGGCACAGGGGGACAACGCGGCTGTGGAGCCGTGTGACGGCCGCCCTCGTCGCGATGCTGATCGTCCTGGCTCCGGCAGCGACCGCCCACGCCACGGCGCCCGTCGACCTGGGCGGCGCGTACGTCCTCGACGAGGCCGACGCGCTGACCGCATCCCAGCAGTCGAAGGTCGAGCAGGCCGTGCAGGACCTGTACGCCGAGACGCAGACGCAGCTGTACGTCGTGTTCGTGCCGTCCTTCACCGACCCCACCGACCACACCGAGTGGGGTCGGGCGGTGCTCGAGCAGAACCAGATCGACACCGACGGCATCCTGCTCTCGGTCGCGGTCGACGAGCGCAACTACGACGTCCAGCAGACGAACGAGACCGCGATCTCCTCGTCCGACGTCGAGAACGCCGTCAACGACGCGCTGCTCCCCGAGCTCAAGCAGGGCGACTGGTCCGGCGCCGCCGTGGCCTTCGCCGACGGGCTGACCCAGTCGCAGGCCCCGGTGGACCTCACCTGGCTGTGGATCCTGCTGCTCGTCGTGGTCGTCGGGCTCGTCGTCGTGGTCCTGGTCATCCGGACCCGCAACAAGCGCCGCACCGCCGCAGCGACCGAGGCGCAGGAAGCCTCGCTCGCCGACCTCGAACGCACCGCCGGCGGCGCCCTGGTCACCATCGACGACGAACTCCGAACCGCCGAGCAAGAGGTCGGGTTTGCGAGCGCGCAGTTCGGCCCCGACGCCGCCAAGCCCTTCGCCGACGCCGTGCAGGCCGCCCAGCGCGAGGTCCGCAAGGCCTTCACGATCCGGCAGCAGCTCGACGACGAGATCCCCGACACCCCGCAGCAGCGCGCCGAGTGGGCGAACCAGATCATCGTGATCTGCGAACGTGCGCACGCCGCGATCGAGGAGCAGACCGAGGCGTTCGACCAGCTCCGCTCGCTCGAGGACGGCATCGAGGACGCGGCCGCATCGCTCGCCCAGGCCGTGGCCGCCGCACCGGCATCGGTCGGGGCCGCCGCCGCTGCGCTCGACCGTGTCCGCGCCCGCTACACCGGCCGCACCCTCGCGACCGTGGCGAACAACGTCGACCAGGCCCACCAGGTGCTCGCCTTCGCCACCGAACGCTCGAACGCCGCCACCGCGTCGATCGCGGCCGGCGACAAGGGCGAGGCGGTCGTCGCCGTGCGCGACGCCCAGCACGCGCTCGCTCAGGTGCAGCAGCTCACCGACGGCGCACTCGCCGCCGAGCAGTCCTTCGACGAGGCCACCGCCCGCGCCGAGGCGATGCGCATCGACATCCAGGGCGACGTCGCCGCCGCCCGCAGCCTGCGCTCGGGCGGGCCGGACCTCGCCGCCGCGGTCACCCGCGCCGAGGCCGTGCTCCGCCAGGGGCTCGACCCGAAGGACCCGGTGGCGGCCGTCGACGCGCTGACCCGGGCGAACACCGAGATCGACCAGGCCATCGCCGCGGCGCGGGGTGCCGAAGAACAGCGCCAGCGGGCCACCCAGGCGCTCGACGCGGCCCTGCGCGATGCCCGGAACCGGATCAGCCAGGCCCGCGACTACGTCTCCCTGCACCGCGGCGGCATCGGCCCGACCGCCCGGACCCGGCTGTCCGAGGCCCAGCGCGCCTACGACGACGCCGTCGAGCTCGCCCCGAACAACCCCGGCCAGGCACTCAACGCCGCCCGCGCGGCCGAGCAGTACGCGGCCGCCGCGATGGATGCCGCCAACGACGACCTCGGCGGCTGGGGTGGCGGCCAGGGCGGTGGCGGTGGTGGTGCCCAGCTCGGCGGCCTCGTCACCGGACTCGTCCTCGGCGGCCTGCTCGGCGGTCGCGGCGGCAGCTACGGCGGCGGTTCCTTCGGGGGCGGCGGCTTCGGCGGCGGCGGGGGCTTCAGCGGCGGTGGCGGCTTCGGCGGAGGCGGCGGTGGGGGCGGCGGCGGCTTCTCCGGCGGCGGCCGCTTCTGACCCGACGCACTCCCCCGGCACCCAGAACCAGACACGACCCGACAACACCGTCCACAGGACTTCCACGAAAGGGAACAGCAATGGCCAAGCAGACCATCTTCGGACGCATCTCCACCCTCGTGCGCGCGAACATCAACCAGATCATCGACGACGCCGAGGACCCGCAGAAGATGCTGGACCAGCTCGTCCGCGACTACACGAACAACATCGCCGACGCGAAGACCGCGATCGCGCAGACCATCGGCAATGTGCGCCTGCTCGAGCAGGACCACGAAGAGGACAAGAAGGCCGCGGTCGAGTGGGGCCAGAAGGCTGCCAACGCCTCCACCGCAGCCGACAAGTACCGCTCCGAGGGCAAGTCGGCCGAGGCGGACAAGTTCGACAACCTCGCCAAGATCGCCATCGGCAAGCAGATCGCCGCCGAGCAGGAGGTCAAGGACGCGGAGCCGAACCTGGCGTCGCAGAACGAGGCCGTCGAGAAGCTCAAGACCGGTCTCGCCGGCATGGAGCAGAAGCTCGAGCAGCTCCGCGCGAAGCGGGACAACCTCGTCGCCCGCTCGAAGACCGCCGAGGCGCAGTCCCGCGTCAACGACGCCCTCGGCAACATCGACGTGCTCGACCCGACGAGCGACCTCGGCCGCTTCGAGGAGAAGGTCCGCCGCGAAGAGGCGAAGGTGCTCGGCCAGCAGGAGCTGCAGTCGTCGAGCCTCGACGCCCAGTTCGAGAGCCTCGAGGACGTCGGCAAGGACGCCGAGGTCGAGGCACGGCTCGCCGCGCTGAAGTCCGGCGGATCCTCGAGCATCTGACGAACGCCCTGACGACGCCGGACCCCAGCTGACAGACTGAGACGATGCACTTCCTCGTGGTCGGTCAGTGGCAGGGTTCGGCGTCGTCGCGCGCGATGCGCCTCGGGGACGGCGCGTCGGCGATCGCGGCCGACCTCCCCCGGGCGTCCACCACCGTGGTCGACGTCCCGGCCGGAGCGGGTGACCGCCTCGAGACCGCCGTCGCCCGCTACACCTCGGTGCTCGCCGTCGCCGAACGCGTCGCCGAGGAAACAGCCGTCGCCACCGAACCGGTGCTCGTCGTCGGCGGTGACGGCGCCAGTGTCCTCGGCGCGACCGCTGCCCTCGCACCGGACACCGCGTTCGTCCGCATCTCCGGGTCCAGCGGGTACCGCGCGCTCAACCGGGCCCAGCCCATCGCCGCCGAGACCGCCGCCCTGCGCCTGCTGGTCGACCGCCCCGACGACCTGTTCCCCGGCCTGCCGGTGGTGCCGGCGTCCTCGGTCGTCGTCGCCGGGGTCCGCGGGGTCGAGGACGCCGAACGAGCCGCCCTCGACAAGGCCGGGATCGTGCACCTCGACGTCGACGCCGCCACCCCGGACGCCCTCGCCGCAGCGGTCGAGCGGACCGGTGCCGCATCGGTCTTCGTGCACGTCGACCTCGACGTCCTCGACCCGTCCGAGGTCGACGGACTCCTCGAACCCGTCCCGTTCGGCCTCGACGGCGCAGCGCTCGTCGAGCGCATCCAGGCCGCGACGCGCGGGCGGCGCCTCGTCGGCGCCGCGCTCACCGGATTCGCCCCCGTCGACCCGGACCGGGCGGTGGACGACCTCGGCGTCATCCTGCGTGTCGTCGGAGCGGTGACCAGCGCCTCCCGGGTGGGCTGACCACACGTCCGACGCGACCGGCGGACGCCCTGCCGTCCCGCGTACGCTCGGCAGCATGACGGACTACGACCTCATCGTGATCGGAGCCGGCGCTGTCGGCGAGAACGTGGCGGACTACGCCAGGAAGCGCGACCTGTCGGTCGCGATCGTGGAGGCCGAGCTCGTCGGCGGCGAGTGCTCCTACTGGGCGTGCATGCCCTCGAAGGCGCTCCTGCGCAGCGGACACGCCCTCGCCGCCGCCAAGCGGCTCGACGGTGCGAAGCAGGCCGTGACCGGCACGCTCGACGCCGCCCACGTGCTCGCCCGCCGCAACTCGTTCACCTCGGACTGGAAGGACGACAGCCAGGTCTCGTGGCTCGAGTCCGCCGGCATCGACCTGATCCGCGGGCACGCCCGCATCACCGGCCCGAAGACCATCGACGTCGACGGCGAGACGCACACGGCGCGCGCCGCCGTCGCGGTCGTCACCGGTTCCCTGCACACGCTGCCCCCGGTGCCCGGTCTCGCCGAGGCGAAGCCGTGGGGCACCCGCGAGGGCACCAGCGCCCAGCAGGTCCCCGAGAGCCTGCTCGTCATCGGCGGCGGTGTCTCCGGCTCCGAGCTCGCGACCGCGTGGGCGTCCCTCGGCGCGAAGGTCACCCTCGTCGCCCGGCACGGTCTGCTCGGCGGCATGGAGCCCTTCGCCGGGGAACTCGTCGCCGACTCCCTGCGCGAACTCGGTGTCGACGTCCGCACCGGCGTCAACCCGGTCCGGGTCGACCGCGACGAGCACGGTCTCGTCACCACGGAGCTCGACGACGGCACCACCGTCATCACGAGCGAGGTGCTCGCCGCCACCGGCCGCGCCGCACACACGCGTGACCTCGGGCTCGAGACCGTCGGCCTGACCGCGGGCGACTGGCTCGACGTCGACGACACCATGCTCGTGCACGGCACCGACTGGCTGTACGCCGTGGGTGACGTCAACCACCGCGTCCTGCTCACGCACCAGGGCAAGTACCAGGCGCGTGCCGCCGGCGAGGCGATCGCCGCCCGGTACCAGGGCACGCCGCTGCACACCGAGCCGTGGGGTGCCCACGTCGCCACCGCCGACCACGCCGCCTCGCCGCAGGTCACCTTCACCGACCCCGAGGTCGCGAGCGTCGGACTGACCGAGGCGAAGGCCCGCGAGCAGGGGCTGAACGTCCGCGCGGTCGAGTACGACCTCGGTGCGATCGCCGGGTCCTCGCTGCAGGCAGACGGCTACACGGGCCGCGCGAAGATGGTCGTCGACGAGGACCGCGGGGTCGTCGTGGGCGTCACGTTCGTCGGCCAGGACGTCGCCGAGATGCTGCACGGCGCCACCGTCGCGGTCGTGGGCGAGGTCCCGATCGACCGTCTGTGGCACGCGGTCCCGGCCTACCCGACGATGAACGAGATCTGGCTCCGCCTGCTCGAGACGTACGGCCGCCCGGCCTGAGCGTGCGCAACCCGCTGCTCGACTCGCCCGTGTCCCGCGCGGGGTGGGTCTTCGCGACCGCCGTCGGGCTCGCCGTGGGCGTCCCCCTGTCGACCGGGCGGATCCGGGTGGAGGACGGGCTCGTCGTCTGCACGGGGCTGCCGCGCTGGGTGTTCCGGCGCGGCGGCACCTGCGTCGGTTCGGTGTACCTGACCCGCGACAACGACGGCCCGCCGGTGCTCCGGCACGAGCGGGTGCACGTCGAGCAGTGGCGCCGGTACGGGATGCTCATGCCGCTGCTCTACGCCGTGGCCGGGCGGGATCCGCTGCGGAACCGGTTCGAGGTCGAGGCCGGCCTGGAGGACGGCGGCTACCGCTGACGGGTGCGCGTGCGGGTGGGGTGCGGGGTCGCACGACACGCCGCGTGCGCATCGCCGTGGTCGCGCGAACTGTCGCCCCGACGCCGGTCGGGCGACAGATCGTGCGACCTCGTCGGGCGTGCCGGCCGGGGCCGGCCGGGGCTCGGTCGGTCGCAACACCCCGCCGGGTGCACGGCGAGCGGTCGCAGACCGTCGCCTGCGGCGCCGCCAGCCGACAGTTCGTGACCGCTCGGCGCCCGGCCCACGACGAGTCGTGACCACTCGGCGGCGGGCCGGCCAGGCGACGGGACGCGACCAGTCGACGGCCTGGAGGCGCGTGCCGGCCCCGCCACGCGCCTCCAGGCCGCCGCGCCCCACGCCCACCGCGCCCGCCCGCCGGTCGCAACACCCCGCCGGGTGCGCGGCGAGCGGTCGCAGACCGTCGCCTGCGGCGCCGCCAGCCGACAGTTCGTGACCGCTCGGCGCCCGGGCGACGACGAGTCGTGACCACTCGGCGGCGGGCCGGCCAGGCGACGAGACGCGACCGATCGACGGCCTGGAGGCGCGTGCCGGCGCCGCCCCGAGCCTCCAGGCCGCCGCGCCCCACGCCCACCGCGCCCGCCCGCCGGTCGCAACGCCCCGCCGGGTGCGCGGCGAGCGGTCGCAGACCGTCGCCTGCAGCGCCGCCAACCGACGGTTCGTGACCACTCGGCGCCCCTCCGACGACGAGTCGCGACCACTCGGCGACGGCACGTGACCGATGTCGCGCGACACGCCGCGTGCGCGTCGCCGCGATCGCGCGAACCGTCGTCCGGACGCCGAGCAAGCGGCAGATCGTGCGACCTCGGCCCGGCCCGGCGCACGACGAGTCGTGACCAGCATCCGCGCGTCAGGCGGCGCGCCGCCGGGGCACCACGAGGGGCGTGCCGGTCTCGGGATCGGGGACGACGACGCACGGCAGGCCGAAGACGTCCTCGACGAGGTCCGCGGTGAGCACCGACGACGGCTCCCCCGCCGAGACGATCGCCCCGTCGCGCATCGCGATGACGTGGGTGGCGTAGCGCGCGGCCTGGTTCAGGTCGTGCAGCACCGCGACGACCGTGCGACCGGCGGCGTGCAGCGTGGAGGCGAGTTCGAGCACGTCGTACTGGTGCGCGATGTCGAGGAACGTCGTCGGCTCGTCGAGCAGCACGATGTCGGTCTGCTGCGCGAGCACCATCGCGATCCACACCCGCTGCCGCTGCCCGCCGGAGAGCTCGTCGACGCTCCGGTCCGCCAGTTCCACCGTCGACGTCTGCTCGAGTGCGGCCTGCACGGCCTGCCGGTCGGACCCGGAGGACGGGTGCAGCAGGTCCTGGTGCGGGAACCGGCCCCGGGACACCAGGTCACGCACGGTGATGCCGTCGGGGGCGATCGGGGTCTGCGGGAGCATCCCGACGCGCCGGGCGACGGCCTTCGGGCGGTACGAGTCGATCGGCGCCCCGTCGAGGAAGACCGTGCCGGCACGCGGCTTCAGGGTGCGGGCGAAGGACTTCAGCAGCGTCGACTTGCCGCAGGCGTTGGGCCCGACGATGACCGTCAGTTCGCCGTCCGGGATGTCGACGTCGAGCGTGTCCACCACGACCCGGTCGTCGTACGCCAGGGTCAGCCCACGGGCCCCCAGCGCGGTGGTCGGGACCGGACCGAGCGCGGTGCCCGAGGTCGGCATCAGTGCTCGGCCTTGCCGTGCCGCCAGTAGCCCATGAACGCGACCTGCTTGCGGTCGATGCCGACGCCGCGCACCAGGTGGCGGCGGAGTTCCTTGACGCAGCCGGCCTCGCCCGCGATCCACGCGTAGACGGGGCGCTCGTCGACGGGCGCGGGGACGTCCCACAGCACCTGCTCGTCGACGTCGACGTCGGTGAGCTCGGCGGCCGGCTCGCACGCGGCGGCGGACGACGGCGCGACGGTGGAGGCCCAGGCGTGCACCTGGTCGGTCATCCGGACCCCGTGGGTGGCGCCGTTGCGGGCGATCCAGCGGACCTCGACCCCGGCGGGCGCGGTGACCGGCAGCCGGTCGGCGTCGGTGGGCACCTCGATGAAGACGTGGCCGACGGTCGAGACGTCGAGGGCTTCGAGGATGGCGCAGATGGCCGGTGCGGCGGTCTCGTCCCCGGCGAGCAGGATCCGGTTCGCGTGCCCGGGAGCGAACTCGGCGGCACCGGTCGGCAGGTCCTCCGGCGACTCGGGAACCCGCGGCCCGACGATGCGCAGCTCGTCACCCACGCGGCAGGCCGACACCCAGCGCGACGCCGGACCGGTGTCGCCGTGCGCGACGAAGTCGATGTCGAGTTCGCGGGCGTCCGGCCGGAACGAGCGGACCGTGTACGTGCGGAGCGGGTTGCGGGCGTCGTCCGGCAGCGCGCGCCAGGCGGTGTACCAGTCCTCGTCCTCCGGCAGTTCGGAGAAGCCGATGCCGGGCAGGGGCAGCACGATCTTGATCCGCTGGTCGAGACCGACCGAGGAGAAGTCGGCGAGCGCGTCGCCCGTCAGCGTGACCCGGACGAAGTTCGGGGTGAGCGACGTGACGGCGGCCACACGGACGGAGAAGACGCGATACCGGGTTGCCACGGAATCGAGTATGGCATGCCTTACCTAACGTCTCCAGGCCCGCGGAACGGTGCGAGGATCGTCCCCGTGTCCGAAGCCCCCGACGACGAATTCGCCGACCTGACCGCCCTCGCCAGCGCGAGCGGCGTGACCGCGCCGCTCCGCGCCTCCAGGCAGGTGGTCCGCACCGCGGACGGGCAGGATATCTCCGCGATCCGGTGGGGCGACGACGGCCAGGAGGCCCGGATCACCTACCTGCACGGGCTCGGCATCGACGCCCACAGCTTCGACACCACGGCACTGGCCGTGGGCGAGCCGGCGGTCGCCCTCGACCTGCCCGGCCACGGCCGGTCGTCGTGGCGGGAGGACGCGGACTACGCGGCGGCCGCGACGGCGCCGAGCGTGCTCGCCGCGCTCGACGCGCTCGCGGTGCCGCCGGGCATCGTCGTCGGCCACTCGCTCGGTGCCATCCTGTCCGCTCGGCTCGCGGCCACCGCACCAGATCGGGTCACCGGGCTCGTGCTCGTCGACATGTCGCCGGACTTCGCGCAGCGCGCGGTCGACCGGATCGCCCGCGCGCTCGAGGCCGAGGAGCCGTTCGAGTCGCTCGAGCAGGTCGTCGACCGGGCGATCGAGGCGCGGGTCGGCGACGACCGGCAGGTGCTGCTGCGCGAGGCCCGGCACACGACGGCCCTCGGTGCGGACGGGCGACTCGTTCGCCGTCACCACTTCCCGCACCTGCCCGCCGGGCGGACGTCGTCGGTGGGGCGCTTCGCCGATGCGTGGCCGGACCTCGAGGCCCTGCGCGTGCCGATCCTGCTCGTCCGGGGTGACCGCGGGTACGTCTCCCCGAAGCTGCACGCCGGGTTCGCCGAACGTCTGCCGGACGCCGAGATCGTGACGGTGACCTCGCGGCACGCGGTGCAGAACCAGGCACCCCTCGAACTGGCTTCGGCGATCCGGGCATGGGCGGAGCGGCACAGATTGTTGCACCCGATCGAAGAACCGTCGCCGGACGGCACCAGCCGCCGGTACCCTCGTGCGAGCGCGAGGCCCGATCCCAGCCCTCGTGCCCGGAAGGAACCCACCACCCCATGAGTCCGCTCCTGCCCCGTCGCACCGCGCGCACCTCGCGCATCGGGCGCGCTGCCCTCGCCGCCACCGCCGTCGTTGTCGTCTCCGCCCTGGCGCTGACCGGCTGCTCCGGCTCGTCCGACACCACCGGCGGCAAGGACGCCACGGTGCGCGTCGGGCTGGTGCTCGAGCCGACGAGTCTCGACATCCGCACCCAGTCCGGGGCGGCGCTCGACCAGGTGCTCATCGACAACGTGTACCAGGGGCTCGTCGGCCGGACCGCCGACGGCGACATCCGCGACGTGCTGGCCTCGTCGCACGAGGTCTCGGACGACGGCCTGACCTACACGTTCACGCTGCGGGACGGCACGACGTTCCAGGACGGCAAGCCGGTCACCGCGGCCGACGTCGTGTGGTCGCTCGAGCAGGTCAAGTCGAACGACTCGTACGTCGACTCGGCCAAGCTCGCGGGCGTCACGTCGATCACCTCGCCGTCGGACGACTCCGTCGTGCTGCAACTGGCGAAGCCGGACTCCGACCTGCTCTGGAACCTGACCGGCCGCTCCGGCCTGGTGCTCGAGAAGGCCGCGGACAACGACCTGTCCGACAGCGCGAACGGCACCGGCCCGTTCGAGGTCGCGAGCTGGAAGCAGGGCGACTCGCTCACCTTCGACCGCAACGAGGACTACTGGGGCACGAAGGCGAAGGTCGCGAAGATCGTCTTCCGGTACATCACGGACCCGTCGACCGCCGTCAACGCGATGGCGAACGGTGACCTCGACGTCCTGAACCCGGTCGACGGCACGCTCAAGAGCCAGCTGCAGGGCAACGCCGACATCGCGCTGCACAGCGGCAAGACGACCGACAAGTACACGCTGGCGTTCAACAACCGCAAGGAACCGTTCACGGACGAGCGCGTGCGCCGGGCCATCAGGCAGGCGATCGACGCGAAGGCGCTCATCAAGGCGATCGGCGGCACCGGCGTGGAGCAGGGTGGCCCCATCCCGGAGCTCGACCCCGGTTACGAGGACCTCACCGACATCGACGCGTACGACCCCGCGAACGCGAAGAAGCTCCTGGCCGCCGCCGGCCAGCAGGACCTGAAGCTGACGCTCACCTACGCGAACATCTACCCGACCACGATCGGCGACGTGCTGAAGTCGCAGCTCGCTGACGTCGGGATCACCCTGACCGTCAAGCGTGTCGACTTCGCCACCTGGCTGTCCTCGGTGTTCCAGGCACCGAAGTCCGGCGAGCGGGACTTCGACCTGTCGATGGTCGACCACGTCGAGGCCCGCGACTTCGGCAACTGGGCGAACCCGGACTACTACTTCGGCTACGACAACCCGAAGGTGCAGGCCCTCTACGCCCAGTCGATCGCGGCGACCGACGAGGCCACGAAGACCGAGGCACTCCGCAAGGCTGCACGCATCGTCAGCGAGGACGCGGCCGGCGAGTGGCTCTACACGGCGACCGAGATCACCGCGGTGCGCTCCGGCGTGACGGGCTTCCCGGTCGACGGCGGCAACTCGCGCCTCGACCTGGCGAAGCTCGCGGTCAAGTGACCCGGAGCGACCGCGGCGGGGTGTCCGTCCCCGTAGCATCGGTGTCGTGACCCGGTTCCTCATCGGGCGGGTGCTCCTGCTCGTCGTCGGCCTGCTCGTGGCGAGCGTCATCATCTTCGCCACGCTCCGCGTGCTGCCCGGTGACGTCGCCCAGGTCGTCGCCGGCACGCAGTCGACCCCCGCGCAGGTGGAACAGCTCCGGCAGCAGCTCGGACTCGACCGGCCCGTCGTGGTGCAGTACCTCGACTGGATCGGCGGGGTGTTCCGCGGTGACCTCGGCCGCTCGCTGGTGACGAACGGTGCCGTCGCACCGGAGATCGCGCAGAAGCTCGCGATCACCCTGCCGCTCGCCGCGATGTCCCTGGCGACCGCCCTGGTGATCGGTGTCCCGCTCGGGGTGGTCGCCGCGGTGCTCCGTCGACGCCCGGGCGGTGCGGTGATCGGATTCGCTGCGCAGGCGGTCGCCGCCGTGCCCGTCGTGTGGGCCGGCATGCTCCTCGTCGCCCTGTTCGCGGTGACGCTGCACTGGCTGCCGACGCAGGGCTTCCCGCTCGACGGCTGGTCGGAACCCGGGCGGGCGTTCGCGTCGCTCGTGCTGCCCGCGCTGACGATCGGTGCGGTCGAGGGCGCCGTGATCCTCCGGTTCACCCGGTCCGCCACGCTCTCCGTCCTCGACGCCGACCACCTGCGCACCGCCGCCGCCGTCGGGCTCACCCGCACGCAGGCGCTGCTCCGCCACGGTCTGCCGAGCGTCGCCCTCACGGTGCTCGCGGTGCTCGGCGTCCAGATCGCCGGGCTGCTCGTCGGTGCCGTCGTCGTCGAGCAGCTGTTCTCCCTGCCCGGGGTGGGCCGGATGCTCGTGACCGACGTCGGCCGCCGCGACATCACGAAGGTGCAGTCGGAACTGCTCGTGCTCACCGGACTCGTGCTGCTCGTCGGGTTCGCCGTCGACGTCGTGCACCGCACCCTCGACCCACGACAGCGCGAGGTGCAGGGATGATCCGCCGCCTCGTGTCCCGCCCGACCGGGGTCTTCGCCGTCGTCGTGCTCGGCCTGCTGCTCGTGCTCGCCGCCGTGTCGCTCGTCTGGACACCGCAGAACCCGTTCCGCGCCGACCCGTTCCACCAGTGGGAGGGGCCGAGCGCCGCGCACTGGTTCGGCACCGACGCCGCCGGCCGCGACATCGCGAGCTACCTGCTCGCCGGCACCCGCACCACCGTGCTCGTCGCCGTGGGCTCCGGGGTGATCGCGAGCGCCGTCGGCATCGTCCTCACCGCGATCGGTTCGCTCACCGCCCGCTGGGTGCGCGAGGGCACCGCGGTCCTGCTCGACATCCTGGTGGCGTTCCCGACCCTGCTCACCGCGATGCTCCTGACCGCGGTGTTCGGCGGATCGCTCGGCGTGGTGATCGTCAGCGTCGGGCTCTCCTTCGGCGTGACGATCGCTCGCGTGGCCCGCGGCGAGATCCGGCGGATCGCCCGGAGCGACTACGTGACCGCGGCCCGGGCGTCCGGCGTCGGCGGTGCCGGGGTGCTCTTCCGTCACCTGGTGCCGAACGCGGCGCCGCTGTTCACCGTGCAGCTGTCACTCGCGATGGCCACGGCGGTGCTCGCCGAGGCCGGGCTGTCCTACCTGGGCTACGGCGCCGGATCGGACACCGCGTCCTGGGGCAGCCTGCTGTCCGACCTGCAGACCTACATCGGGGTCCACCCGTGGAGTGCGACCTGGCCGGGAGCCGCCATCGCCCTCGTCGTCGCGGCACTGTCGTTGCTCGGCGACGCGGTGCGGGACGCCTCGGACCCGCGGCTGACGACGAGCGACCGGAGCGCCGACCCGGCGACGACCGACGGCACCGCGAGCGACCGGAACGCCGACCCGGCGACGACCACCCCGGGGGTGACCGCATGACCGCCGACGCACACGACGGATCCGGCCCCGCCCACGCCACCGCAGCCTCCGGGCTCGAGGTGCGCGGGTTGTCGGTCCGCATCACGGGGCGGACGATCCTCGACGACGTCAGCTTCACCGTGCCTCCCGGCCAGCGCGTCGGCGTGATCGGCGCGAGCGGATCCGGCAAGTCGATGACCTCGCTCGCCCTGATGGGCCTGGAGCCCACCGGTGCCGTCGTGACCGGCAGCGTCCGCCTGGACGGCACCGAACTCGTCGGCCTGCCCGACCGCGAGCGCGCGCGCCACCGTGGGTCGGGCATCGCGATGGTGTTCCAGGAGCCGGGCACCGCGCTCGACCCGCTGCGCCGCGTGGGCGCGCAGATCGCGGAGCCGCTCCGGCTGCACCGCGGGCTCGACCGACGCGTGGCACGCGCGGCAGTCGTCGACCTGGCGGCGTCCGTGGGCCTGCCCGACCCGGAGTCGCTGCTGCGGCAGTACCCGCACCAGCTGTCCGGCGGCCAGCGGCAGCGGATCTGCATCGCGATGGCGATGGCAGGCGAGCCGTCGTACCTGGTCGCCGACGAGCCGACCACGGCGCTCGACGTCACCACCGAGGCCCGCATCCTCGACCTGTTCGAGCACCTGCCGGCGGGCATGGTGTTCGTCACCCACGACCTCGCCGTGCTCGCGCGCATCGCCGACACCGCCGTGGTGCTCGACGCCGGCCGGGTGGTCGAACAGGGCCGCGTCGCGGACCTGCTCGCCGCACCGCAGCACCCCGCCACCGCCGCGCTCGTCGACGCCGCACGTGCCACCGCCAGGAGGACCGCCCCGTGACCCTCCCCGTCCTCGAGGCCACCGGTCTCCACCGCACCTACCGCCTCGCCCGCCGCGGCCCGTTCGAGCCCGGTCCGGTCCGCACCGCCGTCGACGGTGTCGACCTGACGGTCGCCCCCGGCGCACGGCTCGGCATCGTCGGCGAATCGGGATCCGGCAAGTCCACGCTGGTCCGGCTGCTCGCCGGCCTGGAGGCCCCTTCCGCAGGCACCGTCGCCGCCTCCGGCCGTCCGGTGGTCGCGTCCCGGTCCGCGCGTGCGTTGCGCTGGTTCCGTCGCGAGACCGGGGTGGTGTTCCAGGACCCGTACGCGTCCCTCGACCCGCGGATGCGCGTCGGCGCGATCGTCGCCGAGCCGCTGCGGGCCCTGCAGGTCCCGGGGTCGCACGACGACCTGGTTCGTGCCGTGCTGGAGCGCGTCGACCTGCCCGCCGACACGGTCGACCGGTACCCGCACGAGTTCTCCGGCGGGCAGCGGCAGCGGATCGCGATCGCCCGGGCCGTGGTGCACTCGCCCCGGATCCTGTTCGGCGACGAGCCGATGAGCGCTCTCGACGTGGTGGTCCGCGCCCGGGTGATCGAGCTGTTCCGGTCGCTCGCCGACGACCTCGGGCTGACGCTCGTGCTGGTGTCGCACGACATCGGCGTCGTGCAGCGGCTGTGCGACACGGTCGCGGTGATGTCCGACGGTCGGATCGTCGAGCACGGGCCGGTGTCGCTCCTCGACGCGCCGCAGCACCCGGTGACGCGGGCGTTGGTGGCGGCGGCGCCGACGCTGCCGTAGGCGGGCGGCGGGCGGCGGGCGGCGGCGCACCGTGCGCGCCCCGCCACTCGGTGCGGGCTTGCCCGCACAGAGCCGGCCTACAAGGCCGCACCGAACAAGCAACGCCGCGCCACATGCACGAAACCGCACCGTGCGCCAGACAGGAGGCACGACACCAGCCCGCCTCGCGCCTCCAGACCAGACGCACACGAGTCCACCGCACCGTGCGCACCCCGCCACTCCGTGCGGGCTTGCCCGCACGGAGCCGGCCTACAAGGCCGCACCGGACAAGCAACGCCGCACCACATGCACGAAACCGCACCGTGCGCCAGACAGGAGGCACGGCACCGGCCCGACCCGCGCCTCCAGACCAGACGCACACGAGTCCACCGCACCGTGCGCACCCCGCCACTCCGTGCGGGCTTGCCCGCACGGAGCCGGCCTACAAGGCCGCATCGAGCAAGCAACCCCGCACCAGCCTGACAACGCCGCACGGTGCGCCGCGCGCCCGCGCCCCCGCACCCCGCGCACCGGAGCGGCCCCGCGCCTCCCGTCAGGCGGTCCAGGCAGCCGGGTGCCGCCGCTGCCAGCGCAACCGGCGCTCGAGCTGCGCGCCGATCGCGAGCAGGACGCGCTCGCCGCCGGGGCGCCCGATCAGCTGCACGCCCATCGGCAGGCCGCCGCCGTCGGGGTGGTCGTCGTCGGTCACGCCGACCGGCAGGGTGATCGCGGGGAGCCCGGAGACGTTCGCCATCGACGTCCACGGCGAGTACGCGCACTGGCGGCGGAAGTCCTCGTCGGGGTCGTCGCCGTACCAGCCGAGGGGCCGCGGCGTCATCGCGAGGGTCGGCGTGAGCACCGCGTCGAACCGGTCGAACGCGCCGATGAGCGTCGTCGAGAAGGTGTCGAGCGTCGTCATCGCGTCGAGGACCTGCGTGCCGGACAGCGCCTGCCCGCGCGCCACGAGCCACGCCACGAGCGGTGTCAGCGACGACAGGTCGATGCCGGGCACCTGCGGCAGGCGGGCGGCGGAACTCTCCCACGCCACCCGGAACGCGTCGGCATACGGCACGCGGGGCATCCGGACGTCCTCGACGCCCTGCCCGACCTCGCCGAGCACCCGCACGGCGGTCTCCACGGCAGCCCGGGCCGCGGGGTCGACGACCACGTCGACGGTGTCGTCCCACGGTGAACCCTCGAGCACCCCGACGACGAACCGGCCCTCGCCGCGGACGGCGGCCGCGGTGAACGGTCCCTCGCCGACGTCGGGGGTGACGAGGGCGTACGGCGAGGGCTCCGGCAGCCCGGTCGGCGCGACCAGCGCGTCGAGGAGCATGCCCGCATCGGCGACGGACCGGGTGAGCGGCCCGGCCACGGACAGGCCGCCGACGCCGGAGCGGCCGGGCATCGACGGCACGCGGCCGCGGCTCGGCTTCAGGCCGACGAGTCCGGTCGCCGCGGCGGGGATCCGAACCGATCCGCCGCCGTCCGACCCGACCGCGGCGGGCACGAGTCCGGCGGCGACGGCGACGGCTGCACCGCTCGACGACCCGCCCGGCGCGCGCGTGGTGTCGTAGGGGTTCCGCGTCACGCCGAGCCGGGTCTCGGACGACGAGGACATGCCGAACTCCGGTGACGCGGTCTTGCCGAGGCTGACGGTGCCGGCCGCGTCGAGCGCGGCGACGAGCGGGTGGTCAGCCGACGCGGGACGCTCCGGCAGACTCGCGGTGCCGTTCCGCGTGGGGACGCCGGCGCGGTCGTACAGGTCCTTGTCGGCGGACGGGAGGCCCCACAACGGTCTCGACGTCGGCACCAGGTGGCCGAGGCGATCGGCTCGGGCCCGGGCAGCGTCCGCGGTGACCGTCACGAAGGCGCCGAGTCCGGCGTCCAGGCGTTCCACGCGGGACAGGTAGTGCTCGGTGACCTCGAGGGCGGTCGCCTCGCCCCGGCGGATCCAGTCCCAGAGTTCCTGTGCGGAGAGGTGGTGGAGTTCGAACACGGCTCCGAGCCTAGGCGGCGGTGGCCCGTATCCTTCGACGGTGGACACCACTCTCCCCTCCGGCACGACGAAGCGCCGGATCGAACTCCGGCTCGTCCGGCCCCTGTTCGCCTGGTTCGCCCGGCCGACCGTCACCGTCGACGGGGTGGGGCACCCGGCCCAGTGGGGCACCGGCACGTGGGCGGTGCCGGACGACGGCGACACGGTGATCGGCGTGTACCTGTTCAACCGCGCGTGGCGGTTCGGGGCGGCCTCGGTGCCGGTCGGCGGCGCGACGGCGCTCGAGTACCGGGGCGGGCTGCTGCCGGTGGGTGCGGGTCGGCTGGTGCCGCGGGGCTGAGGGTCTGGCCGGGCAGGGTCTGCTCGGGCGGCTACTCGAACATCTCGGCGAGGAGCGCGTGCGGGTCACCGTCGACCACGTGCGCGGATCGTCGCTCCGGCCAGTGCGTCGTGGCGTCGTCCGGCCAGCACGGCACGACGTGGAGGTGCAGGTGCGGCACGCTCTGGCCGGCGTCCGCGCCCGATGCCTGCAGCACGACGGTCCCGGTCGCGCCGAGCGCCCCCTTCATCGCACGGGCGACGCGCTGCGCCAGTGCCGTGGTGGCGGCGAGTGCCGTGGGTCCTGCACTGAGCAGGTCGGCGGTGTGCTCGACCGGCACGACCAGGGTGTGGCCGGGAGCCAGCGCCGAGTCGGGCAGGGGTGCGAAGGCGACGGCGTGCTCCTCGCGCTCGACCCACACGGCGGGTTGGTCACCGGCGATCACGGCACAGAAGACGCAGGAGTCCATCGGCCCAGTCTGCTGCACGTGGGGTGCCCGCTCCGCGTGGGACGATGGGCGCATGACCGCCACGCTCGTCGCCAAGGGCCTGTCCGGCGGGTACGCCGCTCGCACGCTGTTCGACTCCCTCGACCTGACGGTGGCGCCTGGTGACGTGATCGGGGTCGTCGGTGTGAACGGTGCCGGCAAGTCCACGCTGCTCCGGCTGCTGGCCGGGGTCGACGAGCCGCTGGCCGGCACGGTGTCCCTGGCACCGACGGACGCGTTCGTGGGGTGGCTCCCCCAGGAGCACGAGCGCATCGCGGGCGAGACCGTCGCGGCGTACCTCGGGCGGCGGACCGGCTGCACCGAGGCGACGGCGACGATGGACGCAGCAGCGGCGGCGCTCGGGGACCCCGACGCCGGCGACGCAGCGGCCGACCGGTACTCGGCGGCGCTCGACCGCTGGCTCGCCGCGGGGGCCGCCGACCTGGAGGACCGGATCCCGGCGGTGCTCGCCGACCTCGGCCTCGAACCCGGCACCGGCGACTCCGGTGCGGACGGCGTCGGCCCGGACTCCCTGATGACCGCGCTGTCCGGTGGGCAGGTCGCCCGCGTCGGGCTCGCCGCGCTGCTGCTGTCGCGGTTCGACATCGTCCTGCTCGACGAACCGACCAACGACCTCGACCTGGACGGCCTCGACCGGCTCGAGGCGTTCGTGCGCGGGCTGCGCGGCGGGGTGGTGCTCGTCAGTCACGACCGTGAGTTCCTGGCGCGCTCGGTGACCTCGGTGCTCGAGCTCGACCTGGCGCAGTCGTCCAACCGGCTGTTCGGCGGCGGGTACGACTCGTTCCTCGAGGAGCGCGAGATCGCCCGGCAGCACAAGCGTGACGCGTACGACGAGTTCGCGTCGACGAAGGCCGACCTGGTCTCGCGGGCACGGACGCAGCGCGAGTGGTCGAGCCAGGGTGTCCGGAACGCGATGAAGAAGAGCCCGGACAACGACAAGATCCGCCGCCGTGCCGCCTCGGAGTCGAGCGAGAAGCAGGCGCAGAAGGTCCGGCAGATGGAGTCCCGCATCGCCCGGCTCGACGAGGTCGAGGAGCCGCGCAAGGAGTGGCAGCTGGAGTTCACGATCGGCAGCGCACCCCGGTCGTCGGCCGTCGTGGCGACGCTGTCGAACGCCACGTTCACCCAGGGCGACTTCACCCTCGGCCCGGTCTCGCTGCAGGTCGACGGTGGTGACCGGATCGGCATCACCGGCCCGAACGGCGCCGGTAAGTCCACCCTGCTGCGGGCGCTGCTCGGCAAGCAGGCGCCGACGACGGGCACGGCCTCGCTCGGGTCCAGCGTCGCGGTCGGCGAGGTCGACCAGGCGCGTGCGGCGTTCACCGGTGACCAGCCCCTGGCAGCGGCGTTCGAGGCGATCGTCCCCGAGTACACCACCGCCGACGTCCGGACGCTGCTCGCGAAGTTCGGGCTGAAGGCGGACCACGTCGGCCGACCAGCCTCGGCGCTCTCCCCCGGCGAGCGCACCCGGGCCGGACTCGCGCTCCTGCAGGCCCGCGGGGTGAACGTGCTCGTCCTCGACGAACCGACCAACCACCTCGACCTCACCGCGATCGAGCAGCTCGAGCAGGCGCTGGAGTCCTACGACGGGACCCTACTGCTCGTCACACACGACCGGCGCATGCTGGAGACCGTCCGACTCGACCGGCAGTGGCGGGTCGAGGGCGGCACCGTCACCGAACGCTGACGGATCGACCGAGGGGGAAGCACCATGCGACGCAACACCTGGATCGCGACGACTGCCGGGGTGGTGGTGCTCGCCGTCGCCGCCGTCGTGGTGGGGGTGACCGTCGGGTCGCCAGCACCGGAGCCGACCCGCGCGGCCCGGGCCACGACGACACCGACCCCGAGCGCCACGCCGAAACCGAGGCCGACGCTCGCGGCCGTCCCCGCTGCACCGTCCGACGCGACCCTGGCCGCGCTGCCGTTGGCGTTCCACGACGCCGTCGTGCCGCAGTTGCTCGACGGCGGGGACGTGGAGCCCGAGGACACGTGGCAGATCGCGACCCCGCGCACGCAGCTCGTCGCCCTGTACGCGAGCCCGTCGAGCCGCGCCCGGCCGGTGGCGACCCTGTCCCACCTGGTGTCGACGATCAACCGACCCGCGGCGACCGCGGTGTGGGATCGCTCCCCCGGCAAGGACGGCGGGATGCTCCTGGTGTCCACGCCGTCCCGCAACCGCACCCCCGGTGACGGCGGCGACCCGGACGCCCCGAGCGCGACGTTCGCCTGGGCCCGGGCCGCCGACTTCACCGTGACGCGCACCGACCGGATGATCACGGTCGACGTCGCGGCGAGCACGGTGTCCGTCGTCACCCGGTCGGGCAAGGTCACGGCAACCGAGGCCGCCCGGCTCGGGACGCCGGAGGACCCCACACCGGCCGACACCGCCACCTACGTCGAGGCGGCGTACGTCGACACGCGCGTCGCGTACACGCAGGGCAACCCGATCATCCTGACCGGGGCGCACTCGTCCCGGATCCCGTCGTACGGCGGCAACGCGGCACTGACCGCGTTGCACTACTACCCGGACCCGACCGGCAGCTCGCACGGCTGCGTCCGGATCTCGGCGGAGATGACGAAGACGCTCGCGGCGCTGCCCGTCGGCACCCCGATCCGGTTCAGCTGAGCGACGGGCCCGCGGACACCGGGGCGGGAGCCGACCGGGTCAGTGGAAGGGGCAGCGGCCCCGGACCTCGCCACCCGATGCCGGCTTCGTCGGCAGTCGGCGGCGGTCGACCTGGAGCCCGTCGTCGAGGATCGTCAGCCGCGGGTCGCTCAGCACCGAGACCGCGGCCGCGAGTGCGGCGATCGCGACCTTCTCGCCGGGGCACCGGTGCCCCGTGGCGACGTCGGCACCGCCGTGCGGGACGAACGTCGTGATGGACTCGAAATCGTCCACGCCGAGGAACCGCGACGGGTCGAACTCGCCGGCACGCTCCCACGAGCGCTCGTCGGTGTCGGTCCCGGTGATGTCGAGCACCACGCGCCCGCCGGCGGGCAGGTGTTCGCCGTCCAGCTCGACGTCCGTGGTGGCCCAGGCGGGCAGCATCGGCACGAACGGCGCGGTCCGGCGGATCTCCTGCGCGAAGGCGACGGCGAGCGGGCCGTCGACGCGCGGACCGACGGCGAGCGGGCCGTCGACGCGCGGGCCGTCGACGCGCGGCCCGTCAGCGACCTCGGCCGCCGCGCTCTCGGCGGCGATCCGTCCCCGCCACTCCGGCCGGTCGTGCAACTCCTTCGCCGCGAACGCCACGAACCGGGCCACCGCGATGGCCGGCCGGATGCTGTTCTGCAGTTCGATGCCGGCCAGCCGCGCCGGCAGCAGCGCCCCGGAGGGGTCCCGGTGCCACGCCCACTCGTGCAGGGCGGTGTGCGGCTCGGGGGTCAACCGGCCACCGCGCACGGCCTCGACCAGCCGCCGGGCGTGCCGGTCCGACCAGTGCCGGTTCAGGACGGCCTGCAGGTACTCCGGTGAGTAGGGCACCCCGAAGCCGTCGACGACCTGGGCGAGCCGCGCCGCCCAGCGGGTCTTCGCCGCCGGCGTCCCCGGCAGCCCTGCCCACCGCATGACGGCGCGGCCGATCGCGCCGACGGCCGCGTCGTACGCCGACCGGGTGCCACCGGCGAGCCACGCGTCGCGTTCGGTCGCCCACTCCCGGGCCAGCAGGGGTGCGAGGCGCCGGACCTGCTCGTCCTCGTACGCGACGTCGACGAAGGTGGCCTTGCGGTGGTGGTGCTCCGCCCCGTCGAGACTGTGCACCGAGCCGACGCCGAACAGCGTCCGCTGCACGATCGCCGGCATCGCGCCGTGGCGTGCCGTGCGGTCGCCGTCGTAGAACAGCCCGACGCCCTCGGCACCACGCACGAGCAGCGCCGGACGTCCGAGCAGTCGGAAGCCCACCGCCCGCGCCCCCGGGCGGGTCCGGCGCCACAGGTGGGCACCGAACCCGTAACCGCGGGTCAGGAGCGAGAGGGAGTCGTCGATCGCCATGCGGCCATGCTGCCGAGCACCGCCCGATCAGGCTCTCGGGATCCGGACCAGTCCGAGCCGCGCCACGACCTCGGCACTCTCCTCTTCCGGGGTGCGGTCGGCGGCGATCGTCAGGTGGGCCTCGTCGGACTGCGGCGGCTCGAGCGTGGCGAGCTGCGACTGCAGCAGCGACGTCGGCATGAAGTGCCCGGAGCGCTGCGACATCCGCTCCTCGATGAGCGCACCGTCACCGGCCACGTGCACGAACACCACCCCGGGGGCCCGCAGCACGTCGCGGTACGAGCGCTTCAGGGCCGAGCAGGTCACGACGCCGTTCGTCCCGGCGTCCAGGTGTCCGCGGATCCAGCCGGCGACGACGTCGAGCCACGGCCAGCGGTCCTCGTCGGTGAGCGGGGTGCCGGCGTGCATCTTGTCGACGTTCGCCGGCGGGTGCATCGCGTCGCCCTCGGCGAACTCCCACCCGACCTGCTCCGCCACCATGGCGGCGACGGTCGACTTGCCGGACCCGGAGACCCCCATCACGACCAGGACGCGGGCGTCCAGCCCGGCGTCGGCCGCACCGGCAGCAGCGGCCGCACCGAGGTCTGCGCCGCTCATCGGATGAACACCCCGGCCAGCAGGACCCCGAGCAGACCGAACACCGAGATGAGGCACTCGAGCACCGTCCACGTCTTGAACGTCTGCCCCACCGTGGTGCCGAGGTACCCCTTGACCAGCCAGAACCCGGCGTCGTTCACGTGCGACAGGAACACCGAGCCGGCACCGATGGCGAGCACGAGCAGGGAGGTCATCGGCGTCGACAGATCGGCGGCGATCGGCGCCATGATGCCGGCGGCGGTCACCGTGGCGACCGTGGCCGACCCGGTCGCCACGCGCACCAGGGCCGAGACGACCCAGGCGACGAGCAGCACCGAGACGCCGGAGTCCTTGACGGCGTCGGCGATCACGCCGCCGATCCCGGTGTCGATGAGCACCTGCTTGAACCCACCGCCGGCACCGACGATGAGCAGCACCCCGGCGATCGGGGGCAGCGCGCTCTCGAGCGACTTCGACACCGCCGAGCGGTCCATCCCGCCGCCGATCGCGAAGAAGACCATCGCGTAGACGGCCGCGATGCCGATGGCGATCATCGGCGAACCGAGGAAGTCGAGCAGGCTCACCCACGAGCCGGCGGCGTCGGGGGCGGTGGCCTCACGGATCGCCTGGGCGAGCATGAGCACGACCGGCAGCAGGATGCCGATCAGGGCGACGGTGAACGAGGGGCTGCGCGGCTCGCTGATGACGCGCGTGAAGTCGCTCTTGCCGTTGGGCAGGGACGCGGTGTCCTGCGTGGCGGGGCCGCGCCGGGCCTCCCGTCCGGGGTGTGCCGGGTCGTCGGCGAAGGCGGCGGACCCGGAACCCGACCCCGAACCCGGCCCGGCGGTGGCGACCGCCCCACGCGATCCGAACATGTCGGGGACGGGGATGTCGACCCAGCGGGCCGCGAAGCGGGCGAAGAGCGGCCCGGCCAGGATGATCACCGGGATCGCCAGCACGATGCCGAAGGCGAGCGTGGTGCCGAGGTTCGCACCGACGGTGGAGATCGCGACGAGCGGGCCGGGGTGCGGCGGGACGAACGCGTGCATCGTCGACAGGCCGACCAGCGCGGGGACGGCGATCTTCATGATCGGCACCTCGCTGCGCTTTGCGACGAGCACGATGATCGGGATGAGCAGGACGAGGCCGACCTCGAAGAACATCGGCAGCCCGATGAGCGCCCCGATCAGGGCCATCGTCCACGGCAGCGCCGCCTTCGACGACTTCCGCACCAGGGTGTCCACGACGCGGTCCGCTGCGCCGGAGTCGACGAGCATCTTGCCGAACATCGCCCCGAGCCCGACGAGGATGCCGACGCTCGTCATGGTCGCGCCGAAGCCGTCACCGAAGCTGGTGACCGCCTTGTCCGGCGCCAGGCCCGCGCCGATGCCGACGCCGAGCGCGCCGATCGTGAGCGCGATGAACGGGTGCACCTTGAGCCAGGTGATGAGCGCGATGATCACCACGATGCCGACGAGCGCCGCGATGATCAGCTGCGGGATCGAACCGGACGGGTCGACCGTCTCGGTGGTGCCACCCGCGGCGAGCAGGTGGTCCGGGAGAGCGTGAGGCATCAGCGCCCCTTCCTGGAGTCGCTGCTGCGCGGCTCCGTCGCCTTCGTGTCGAGGGTGGACTGGCGCGACGAACGCCGACCCTCAATAATCTGATTAATCAGACTATACGCCGTCGTCCCGCGCGCCAACCGCCCGTCCCCGGAGTCTGCCGCTTCGATGGGACCGGCGTCACGGCGACCGCGTGACCCGTACTGCACGGAGGAAACGATGCCCACCGCACGCGGACTGCACGCCCACGTGCTCGACACCCTGGGCCAGCGGATCGTCGACGGCGACCTGGCCACGGGTTCCGTCGTGCGACCCGAACTGGTCGCCGACGAGTTCGGGGTGTCCCGCTCGGTCGTCCGCGAGGCCCTGCGCGTCCTGCAGTCCCTCGGCCTGGTCGAGCCCCGGCAGCGGGTCGGCACGCTCGTCCGCGACATCACCGCGTGGGAGCTGCTCGCCCCCACCGTGATCCGGTGGCGCGGTACCTCACCGGCGTACTTCGTGCAGCAGCGCGAGCTCGTCGAGCTCCGGCTCGGCGTCGAACCGGTCGCGGCGTCCCTGACCGCCGGCTCCGCGGGCGCGGACGCCGTGCTCGCCGCCGCCGAGGACATGCTCGACGCCTGCGGACGCGAGGACAGCCGCGCCTACCTGGAGGCCGACGTCCGCTTCCACCGTGCACTGCTCACCGGGTCGGGGAACGCCGTGTTCGCGCACTTCGCCGGCACGGTCGAGGCGCTCCTGCGCACCCGCACGTCGGAGTCGCGGGACCCCATCACGCGCTGGACGCGCGAGGCGGCACTCCGGCACCAGGCGGTCGGGCGCGCAGCGGTCGACGGTGACGCGGACGCCGCCGCGGCGGCGGCCACCGCGCTGCTCCGCGTGACGCGGGACGAGTTCATCACCGAGGCGCCGGCGGGCTGACGCGACCGGGCGACGGCCTGGAGGCGCGTGCCGGGGCCGCCACGGGCCTCCCGTCCGCCCCGCGGCCGCGTCTCGAGCGTGACGCGCGTCGACCGCGTCGGCTCCGTCAGCGTCGTCGCGCGAACAGTCGCGGGCCGCGCAGGCGGAGCCGCATCGTGACGGTGCCGAGCCAGCGGTCGTACTTGTAGCCCACCTTGCCCATCCGGCCCACTTCCTCGAAGCCGAGCCGCTCGTGCAGCCGGATCGACGCCTCGGCCTGGCGGTCCGCGATGACCGCGACGACCTCACGCACACCGGCCGAGCGGCACTCGTCGAGCAGCGCCTCCATCAGCGCGCGGCCGAGCCCCTTGCCACCGGACGCGGCGCCGAGGTAGATCGAGTCCTCGACGACGTGGTTCGAGCGGTCCCGCGGGTTCCACGCGTCGACCAGGGCGTACCCGAGGATCTGCCCGGCGGGGTTCTCCGCCACCAGGAACGGCAGGCGGCGCTTCCGGATGTCGTCGTAGCGCTTCTTCCACGCGGCGTACGTGAACGCCGCCGGGTCGAAGGTCACCGACGAGTTGCGGACGTAGTGCGTGTGGATCTCGCGCACGTGGGGCAGGTCCCCCACCTCGGCCGCACGGATGCGGTACTCGAAGGCCGTCTCGGTCGCCGCCGGGGCACGCAGGTGTCGCGGCAGGACCCGCCGTCGCTGGTATTCCTCCTCGAGCACGTGCCGAGCCTACTGAGCGGGCAGCGTCCAGTCGACGGGCGGTGCGCCCTGCGACTCGAGCAGCGCGTTCACCTGCGAGAACGGGCGGCTGCCGAAGAACCCGCGCGACGCGCTGAGCGGGCTCGGGTGGGCCGACGCGACGACCGGGGTGTCGCCGAGGAGCGGTCGCACCGAACCGGCCTGGGCACCCCAGAGCACGGCGACGAGCGGGGTGCCACGGGCGACCAGGGCGCGGACGGCCTGGTCGGTCACCGCTTCCCAGCCCTTGCCGCGGTGGCTGCCGGCCTCGCCCGCCTGCACGGTGAGCACCCGGTTGAGCAGCAAGACGCCCTGGTCGGACCACGCACGCAGGTCGCCGTGCGGCGGGGGCGTCACCCCGAGGTCGTCGGCGAGCTCGCGGTAGATGTTCGCCAGGCTCCGCGGCACCGGACGGACGGCCGGGTCGACGGCGAAGGACAGCCCGATCGGGTGGCCCGGCGTCGGGTACGGGTCCTGCCCGACGACCAGCACCTTGACGGCGTCGAACGGGGTCGTGAACGCGCGCAGCACGTCGCCGCCCGCTGGCAGGTAGTGGCGACCGGCTGCGGTCTCGTCCCGGAGCCATGCGCCGATCCGGTGCACGTCCGGTTCGACGGGTGCGAGGGCATCGGCCCAGCCGGGGTCGACCAGGTCGGCGAGTGGCCGTGGTTCCACGTCGGCTACGCGCCCATGGTGGCGACGGCCACCGACTCCTCGCCGGCCATCACACGCCAGACGCTGCCGGTCCCGCGGACCTCGAGCGCGCCCTCGCCGACGACGAGCGTGGTGTCCTCGTCGATCGCGAGTCCGGCGGTGACGAACTCGGCCTCGGCGCTGGCGATGAGCCGCGCGAGCGTGCCGGCCTGCACCGCGTGCACGTCGATGGTCAGGTCGACCAGGCCGAGGCCCTCGCGGAGCTCGACCTCGTCCAGCCCCTCGGACGCCGCCTCGGGGCAGATCTCGACGCCGCCGATGCGCCAGCCGCCCACCAGGGCACGGTCGGCGGCGATCATCGCACCGGCCGAGTAGCCGAGGTAGGGCAGACCGTCGGAGACGAGCAGCCGGAGCTGGTCGACGAGCGGAGCGATCGCCGCCAGGTAGTCGGGGGTGACGCCGCCTCCGACGACCAGGGCGTCGACATCGCTCAGGACGGTGGTGTCGAAGACCTGACCGGCCGCGACCTCGGTGACGAGCACCTCGGCCGTGCGCGGGCCGCCGAGGACCTCGGCGATGTCGGCGGTCGACGACGGGCTGCCGCCGTCCGGGCCCGCCACGGAGAGCAGGGCGATGCGCGGGACGCTCCGGCCGACCGCTGCCGAACGGGCGGTGGCCTCGGCGAGGAACGGCGCTGCGGCGTCCGCGGCGGCGAAGAGACCGCCGCCGACCAGGTGGATGCTCACGACTCGGCCGTCACGGGGGCGAGGGCGCTCCACGGGAACGTGATCCAGCCGTCGACCCGGCGCCACACGTGGTCGGGCTCGAGGACGGTGCCGGGCTTCGAGTACAGGCAGGCGCTCCGGACGTCGGCACCGGCGTTCCGGATGATGTCGACCACCAGGCGCAGGGTGCGGCCGGAGTCCGACACGTCGTCGACGACGAGGACCCGCTTGCCGGCCAGGCTCGGGGCGTCGAGGGCGGGGGCGAGCACGACCGGCTCCTCCAGCCGCTGCTCGACGTCGGTGTAGAACTCGACGTTGATCGAGCCGCACTCCTTGGTGCCGAGGGCGTACGCGACGGCGCCGGCGATGATCAGTCCGCCGCGGGCGACGGCGACGACGACCTCGGGCTCGAAGCCGCTGGACAGGACGTCCTTGGCGAGCAGGCGTGCGGCGTCACCGAACTCGAGCCAGCCGAGTACCTCGGGCCCGCTCGTCACGGTCACGGTGGACGGAGCCGCGGGCTCGGGTTCGCTGCTGATCGGCATCCGACCACGGTACCGGCAGGGAGCCCGCGCCCGCGACCCGCGGCAGCAGCCCGGGCGCTGCGCGGGGCCGGTGCGGGCTGGCTCAGCGGGGCGTCAGCGGGCCGCGCGCCAGCTTGTGCTGCGCCGACTGCGCCACCGGCCGGATCGTCACGAGGTCGAGGTTCACGTGTGCCGGCAGCTCCACCGCGTGCACGATCGCCTCGGCGACGTCGTCGGCCACGAGCGGCTCCGGCACGTCGTCGTACACGGCGGCGGCCTTCTGCTCGTCCCCGCCGAACCGGGTGAGCGCGAACTCGTCGGTCTTCACCATGCCCGGCGCGATCTCGACGACCCGGATCGGCTCGCCGTTCAGTTCGAGCCGGAGCGCGCCGACCAGGGCGTGCTCGGCGAACTTCGCGGCGTTGTAGCCGCCACCGTTCTCGTACGCGACGAACCCGGCGGTGCTGGTCACCGTGACGATGTCGGCTCCCCCGGACTCCCGAGCGCGGTCGCGCAGGTGCGGCAGCAGCGCGGAGACGACCCGCTTCGTGCCGATCACGTTGACCTCGAACATGGCGCGCCAGTCGTCGACGTCGGACTCCTCGACGCTCGCCGAACCGAACGCCCCACCCGCGTTGTTCACGAGCACGTCGGCACCGCCGAGGTCCGCGACCCGCGCGGCGAGCGTCGCCACGTCGTCGGCGTCCGTGATGTCGGCGACCAGGGTGTCGGCCCCCGTCTCCGCGGCGAGCGCCTCGAGCTTCGCGGCGCGACGGGCCACGGCGAGCACGTCCCAGCCCCGCGACCGGAACAGCCGGACGGTGGCCGCCCCGATGCCCGAGCTCGCTCCGGTGACGACTGCGCGCCGTGCTGCCATGTGATCTGCCTCCTGCGTCGGTGACCGGGCGCGTGGTGGCCCGGTCCGTCCACCGTACCGAGCGGGACGGTTCCGGCACCGCACCGGGCCGTCCAGGTCACGATCCGGTAACGTGACCGGCGATGACGACGGATGCCGCCCCTCCCGCCCCCTCGGCCCCGGCGACGCAGCTCGAGCCCGGTCGAGCCCCGCGCCGGATCCCGATGTGGGACACCGCGCGGTTCGTCGCGGTCACGCTCGTGGTGATCGGCCACGCGATCCAGCGGCAGACGCCGGCGAGCGAGCACGCCCTGGCGCTCTACACGTTCATCTACGCGTTCCACATGCCGGCGTTCGGTGTGATCAGCGGCTACTTCTCGTCGGCGGACACCCCGACGGCGAAGCGGATGCGGCGGACGATCACGGACATCGTCGTGCCGTACATCATCATGCAGACGATCTGGACCGTGGTGCAGGGCATCGTCGAGGGCGGCAAGGACTTCAACCCGACGAAACCGACGTGGACCCTGTGGTTCCTGCTGGCCCTGGGCATCTTCAAGCTGATCCTGCCGTACCTGGCGCAGCTGCGGTGGCCGCTGTTCTGGGCGGTCGTGTTCAGCATCGGCGTCGGCTACTTCGACAACGTCGACTCCACGCTCTCGCTGTCCCGCGCGATCAGCCTGCTGCCGTTCTTCCTGCTCGGGTGGCAGGTCAAGCAGTGGGGCGTCTTCGACCGCTGGTACGAGGCGTCCCGCCGCACGGTCGTCCGGGTGCGGATCGCCGCCGTCGTGGTGTTCGCCGCGTGGGCGGTGTCCTGCGCGGTCTGGATCCCGCAGTTCAAGGAGTTCGACCTGCACCACTGGTTCTTCTACGACGACTCCTACTCGGGGCTCGGCGAGGACGCCTGGTGGGCGGGTGCGGTGCGCTTCGGCCTGATGCTGCTCGCGACCCTGCTGACGGCGTCGTTCCTGGTGCTCATCCCCCGTCGGAACATCTGGATCACCCGGTTCGGCGCGGCGACGATGTACGTCTACCTGCTCCACACGTTCGTGCTCTACCCGATCCGGGAGTCCGGCGTCCTGGCCGGCGAGCACTCGGCATGGCCGTTCGTGCTCCTCATGGTCGTCATCGCGTGTGCCGTCAGCCTCTTCCTGGCGCAACCCTTCGTGCGGCGCGGGATGCGGTGGCTGCTCGAGCCGAAGGTCGACTGGCTGTTCCGCCGCGACAAGGCGTAGCGGTGCCACCTCGCACCGTGCGCGCTACTCCGGCCGGTGCGAGCTTGCCCGTCCCGTGCGGCGCTACCGCGCCGCACCGAACCACCGACCTCGCACCGTCCGACGGAACCTCGCACCGTGCGCGTTCCTCCGGCCGGTGCGAGCTTGCCCGTTCCGTGCGGCGCGGTAGCGCCGCACGGAACCACCGACCTCGCACCGTCCGACGGTGACAGCACGGTGCGGACAGACGGCCGGCCGGCCGGGAGGCCCGTGGCGCGTCGGGCGGGTGCGTTACGTCCCGAGGCGGGTGCGGTGGTGCGGGCCCGGCCACCTGCGTACCGTGACACCCGACGCACAGCCGCGCCGCGCCTCCAGGCCGAGCGCAGGGCGACCCGACGACCAGCCGCACCGGACAGGAGCACCAAGATGACCGAGCACGACGCCGCGCAGTGGCAGTTCGAGACCACCCAGGTCCACGCCGGCGCGCAGCCGGACCCGACCACGGGCGCCCGAGCGACGCCGATCTACAAGACGACCTCGTACGTCTTCGCGAACTCGGACGAAGCGCGCGACCTGTTCGCGCTCGCCAAGCCGGGCAACATCTACTCCCGGATCATGAACCCGACGAACGACGTCGTCGAGCAGCGGATCGCCGCGCTCGAGGGCGGCTCCGGGGCCCTGCTCGTCGCGTCCGGCCAGGCTGCCGAGACCTACGCGGTGCTGAACATCGCCGGGGCGGGTGACCACATCGTGTCGTCGTCGTCGATCTACGGCGGCACGTACAACCTGTTCAAGTACACGCTGGCGAAGCTCGGCATCGAGACGACGTTCGTCGAGGACCAGGACGACCTCGAGGAGTGGCGCCGCGCCGTCCGACCGAACACGAAGCTGTTCTTCGCCGAGACCATCGGCAACCCCAAGATCAACGTCCTCGACATCACGGGCGTCAGCGACGTCGCCCACGAGTCCGGCGTCCCGCTGATCGTCGACAACACGATCGCGACGCCGTACCTGATCCGTCCGTTCGAGCACGGCGCCGACATCGTGGTGCACTCGGCCACGAAGTTCCTCGGTGGCCACGGCACGGTCATCGGCGGGATCATCGTCGACGGCGGGAAGTTCGCCTGGTCGCAGCACGCCGACCGGTTCCCGGAGTTCAACACGCCCGACCCGTCGTACCACGGCGCGGTCTTCGCCGAGGCGGTCGGCAACGAGCTCGCCTACATCGTGAAGGCCCGGGTGCAGCTGCTGCGTGACCTCGGTGCGTCGAACTCCGCGGACACGGCGTTCGCGCTGCTGCAGGGCATCGAGACCCTGTCACTCCGCATCGAGCGGCACGTGTCGAACGCGCAGGAGATCGCGGAGTGGCTCGACCAGCACCCCGACGTCGCCACGGTCGCCTACGCCGGGCTGCCGACGTCGCCCTGGTACGCGGCCGCGAACCGGTACGCGCCGAAGGGCGTCGGCGCCGTGCTGTCGTTCGAACTCAAGGGCGGGGTCACCGCGGGCAAGGCGTTCGTCGACAACCTGCAGCTCTTCTCGCACCTGGCGAACATCGGTGACGTCCGCTCGCTCGTGATCCACCCGGCGTCGACCACGCACTCCCAGCTCACCCCCGAGCAGCAGCTCACCACCGGGGTCACGCCCGGCCTGGTGCGGCTGTCGGTCGGCATCGAGAACATCGCCGACCTGAAGGCCGACCTCGAGGCCGGGCTTGCGGCGGCCCGGGCGATCGCGCAGGAGAGCCAGCGCGCGTAGGGTTCGCGCGGCCGGGCCTGGCTGGCTGGCTGCCGATGCGCGTGCATGTTGCGACGTCCCACGTGTCGATCGACGCGTGGGACGTCGCTCGTTGCACACGCATCCGGTACGTGCGCATGGTGCGACGATCCACGAGTCGAACAACGCGCACGATGTCGGAACATGCGCGCGCACGGAACGGCGAGCACGGCCCGGACACCCGGCCACGCGCCGGGCGTGACGTAACACGGCGGCGGCGACCCGCGCCTCCCGGCAGACTGGACGCACGATGGACTGGCAGACGACCCCCGAGGACTCCGTGCCGTCCACCCTGGTGCCCGGCACCGAACTCGGCACCCTCGGCAAGCCGCCCGTGACCGGTGCCTGGCGTCCCGGTGACCACCCGGGTGCACGCCACTTCGAGTCCCTCGGCGAGCAGTGGGTGCGCGGCGGCCGCCTGCCGTCCGTGCGCGTGGCCTACGAGACGTGGGGCACGCTCAACGCCGCCCGCGACAACGCGGTGCTCGTCCTGCACGCCCTGACCGGGGACTCGCACGTGACCGGTGCCGCCGGCCCGGGCCACCGCACCGCCGGCTGGTGGGGCGACGTCGTCGGCCCCGGCCGGGCGATCGACACCGACCGGTGGTTCGTGATCGCGCCGAACATGCTCGGCGGCTGCCAGGGCACCACCGGGCCGTCGTCGGTGTCGCCGTCGGGCGCGGAGTGGGGCTCGCGGTTCCCGTTCGTGACGGTGCGCGACCAGGTCGAGGTGCAGGCGCAGCTCGCCGACCGGCTCGGCATCGAGACCTTCGCGGCCGTCGTCGGCGGGTCCATGGGCGGCATGCACGCCCTCGAGTTCGCGGTCTCGCACCCGGCGCGTGTACGGCGGCTGGCGGTCCTCGCGTCGACGGCGCAGACCACCGCCGACCAGATCGCGGCGAACTCGCTGCAGCGGGCCGCGATCCAGATGGACCCGGCGTTCGCGGGCGGCGACTACTACGAGGCCGACGTCGGCGAGGGACCGCACCGGGGGCTGTCGCTGGCCCGGCGGATGGCGCTCATGACGTACCGGGCGTCGGACGAGCTGAACAGCCGCTTTGCGCGGTCCTGGCAGAGCGACGTCTCACCGCTCGGCGACGACGGCCGGTTCTCGGTGGAGAGCTACCTCGACTTCCACGGCAACAAGTTCACCCGGCGGTTCGACGCCTCGAGCTACGTGACGCTGACGTACGCGATGGACTCGCACGACGTCGGCGCCGGGCGCGGCGGGGTGTCGGCGGCACTCGGGCTGGTGACCGCGCGGACCCTGGTCGTGGGGATCTCGAGCGACCGGCTGTTCCCCGTCGAGGACCAGCACCGGATCGCCGCGGGCGTGCCCGATGCACTCGACGGGAACACCGCAGCGGTGATCGAGAGCGAGTTCGGACACGACGGGTTCCTCATCGAGCACGAGCAGGTCGGGGCGCACCTGCGGCGGTTGCTCGACTCCTGAGCGAGCCCGCCAGCCACCACGGCGCGCCGAAGACCCCCCAACGGGTGGCGCGCGTGGAATGATGGCGTGGAGCTCGGCACTGACCGACGCTCGGTTTCCCGCACCGCCCAGATCGTCACCAACCAGGACATCGATGGACTTCATCGCACAGGAACGCGACCGCTTGCTGCGGTCGGCGACCCGTGTCGTGGGCATCGTCTGCGCGCTGGTCAGCGTCGTGGGCATCATCTCCGCCGCCGCCGTGCCCACGCTGCCCCTCATCGGCGCACTCCTCTGCATCGCCGCGATGATCACCGCCCTCGTGTGCTTCGCTCGCGGCGGCGAAGTGTGGTGGACCGCCGCCATCGTCGTCGCCGGGCTCGCCACGATGGTGCTGCTCTTCACCGGCGTCGAGGACGCCGCGCGGCCCCTCGTCGCCAGCGCCGTCATGCCCCTGGCCGCCGGCGGGCTCTCGGCACCGCTGATGGCCCAGCGCGGGCACCCGGTCGGTCTCGGCATCACCATCGCCGGGGGCGGCGCCGTGGTGGTGCTCATGGTGTGGGGATCGGGCTCGCTCCTGTCGACCCCGGTCAGCGGCGCACTGCTCGGGTGGATCCTGATGGCCGTCGTGGCGATCTGGATCTCGCGCAGCATCCCCCGCGTCGCCCGCCGCATCTACAGCATCGGCACCGCCCACCGCGCCGAACGGCAGGCCAGCGAGACCGAGGCCCAGCGCCGCCAGGGTGCCCGCCTGCTGCACGACACCGTGCTCGCGACCCTGACGCTGCTGGCGCACTCCGGCGTCGGCGTCTCCGAGCAGGCGATGCGCGAGCAGGCCGCCGAGGACGCCCGACTGCTCCGGCACCTGCGCCTCGGTGCGACCCCGCAGCCCTCGCAGTCCGGTGACTACTCGCTCACCCGCGAAGAGGAATCACCGCTCGGGCAGACCCTCGAGTCGGTCAAGCAGCGCTTCGGCCGGATGGGGCTCGAGGTCAGCTGGCACGGCACCGGGCAGGTCCTGCTGCCGTCGAACGTGCTCGACGCGTTCCTGCTCGCGCTCGGCGAGTGCCTCGAGAACGTCCGTCGACACGCCGGCGTCGGCGAGGCGCACGTCACGATCGTCCACGACAACGAGGTCGTCCGTGCGATGGTCACCGACTCCGGCGTCGGCTTCGACCTCACCACCGTCAGTGCCGAGCGACTCGGCTTCAAGGAGAGCGTCGTGAACCGCCTGCGCGAGGTCGGCGGCGACGCGAAGCTCTTCTCCGCGCCGGGCTCCGGCACCACCGTCGTCCTGGAGGCACCGCGATGACCCGGGTCCCCGAGGACACGATCGGCCGCAGCCTGCCCGGCGAGACCGCTCCGCCAGCACCCCGTACCCGCCGCGAGGCGCGCGAGCGGTACCGGACGAGCGAGCGCCGGCAGGCCCGAGGGCTCCCGTCCACGTCGACCGGCGCCCGGTCGCTGCGCCAGGCCGCGAAGCCCGGCGCCTCGCTCGGTGCCGGGTACCTCGGCCTCGGCGCCGCGGTCCTCACCGCGATCGAGGCCGTCGCCGGCATCGCGTTCTTCCTGGTGCGCTGGAACGAGTACTCCGACCCGTGGTTGCCCGCGGTCGCCTGGGGGCTCTACGTCGTCGCCGCCGTCGGGGTCGGACTCAGCGTCCTGACCTACGGCGAACGGCTGACGGGTCCGGCCTTCGCGTTGATCTGCGTCGTGCTGGCCTGCGTGGTCACGCTCGACTTCATCGGCATCTGGCCCGAGCACGACATCGCGCACACCGCGACCGCGTCGATGGCCGCCGGGTTCGCCCTGCTGCCGATCGCCACGCTCCGCCCCGCCCGCGAGGTCGCCGTCGCCATCGGTGCACTCGGCATCGCGTTCATCGTGATGGCTGTCGCGTCGACGCCGATCACGAACGACACCATGCCCGGCATCGTGTCCCTGCTGTCACTCGTCGTCGTGCCACCGGCGCTCGCACTGTACGTCGTGCAGCGGTTCCGCCAGCTCGTGCAGCGCGAACTCGACCGGGTGCTCGTGCAGAGCAACGTGCAGGCGCCGCAGTTCGCCGTCGGCATGCTCGCCTCGGACGAGCTCGCCCGGCTCGACCTGGCCGCCGAGAAGCTGCTCGACGCCGTCGCCAACGGCACCGACCCGCTGCCGCTGTCCGACGCCTCGAGCTCCGTCGCCGCGTCGCTCGCCACCGAGCTCCGCCTGCACCTGATCGAGGGCCGTCGCGAGACCTGGCTCTACCACGCGATCACCGAGTCCGACCACCTCGGTCGCTCGGTGAGCGTCGCCGACCCGACCGCCCTGGCGGGGCATCTCTCCCCCACCCAGCGCGACGGGCTGCTGCAGGCGATCTGGCAGATGGTCGGCGACGGCCGCACCGCGCAGCCCGGCATGCCCGTCGTCTCCGTCACCCTCGGTCCGATCGGCTCCGACGGTCACCCGGTCAGCGACGACACGATGGACGTCCCCGTCGTCATCGAGTCCCGCGGGGTGCCCCGGCGCAGCCTCGGCCCGACGGCGTGGAGTGCCCTGCAGCGCATCGGCCCGTACACCGAGACCGTCCGCGACGGCGCGCTGCACATCGTCGCGCACTGCGTCGTGAACCGACATCCGTCGATGTAGCCGCCGGACACCCGCACGCCTGACCGACTTCCGGCCCGCATCCTCCTATGATCGGCCGAGCAATCCGCACCGAGAAAGGACGCCAGCATGGCGACTCCAGAGGAACCGATCCGACTCGCACTGGTCGACGACCACAGGATGCTCCTCGGCGCGCTCACGGAGTGGATCCGGAACGCGGCCGACGACATCACCCTGGTGGCCGCCGTCACGACCTGGCCCGAGCTCCTGACGAGCCCGGCGTTCCCGGTCGACGTGGTGCTGCTGGACCTGGACCTCAAGGACTCCATCCCGGTGTCGCTGAAGATCTCGACGCTCAAGACCGCGGGCGTCAAGACCGTCGTGATGAGCACGTACTCGGAGCCGAACGTCGTGCGCGAGGCCCTCGGTGCCGGCGCCCTCGGGTACCTGGTCAAGAGCGAGGACGCCGACATGATCGTCGAGGCGATCCGCTCCGCCCAGCGCGGCGAGCAGTACGTCTCGGCCGAGCTCGACCTCGCCATCAACAGCGGCGACGTCGGCGGTGTCCCGAAGCTCAGCGCCCAGGAGCGTCGCGTGATGGCCCTGTACGGCGGTGGCGAGCCCGTCAAGAGCGTCGCCTACCAGCTCGGCATCTCCGAGGAGACCGCGAAGAGCTACCTCAAGCGCATCCGCGAGAAGTACCGCGTCGCCGGCTTCGACGTGGGCACGAAGGTCGCGCTGCGGAAGCGTGCGATCACCGACGGCATCATCGTGCAGGACGGCAGCCCCCTGGGGCTCTAGCGCGCGTTGCGCTTTGCGCTTTGCGCTTCGCGCGTTGCGCTTCGTGAGCAGCAATGGTCGGGTCCCGTCACAGGACCCGACCATTGCTGCTCACCATGTGCGTTGGCCGCGCCACGTGACGGACGGGAGGCCCGTGGCGGCGTCGCCACGGGCCTCCCGTCCGGTGGGTGCGTGCGCGCACCCCGCGTGTCAGGCCGTCGGGACCGGTGCGGTGATCGGACCGGTGGACGGTGACGAGGAGCGGACCGCGGCACGACGCGTGCTCCGCCGCTCGACCGCGTAGCTGACCATCGTCACCAGGACGCCGAGCAGCGCGAGGCCGATGCCGAGCCAGCCCGGTGCGAGGAACCCGAAGCCGGCGGCGATGACCGCGCCGCCCAGGGCAGCACCGATCGAGTTGCCGATGTTGAACGCCGAGTGGTTCAGCGCCGCCGCGATCGTGCGGGCATCCCCGGCGACGTCCATCAGGCGCGACTGCACCGCCGGCGGGATCGCCGACGAGGTCGCCCCGAGCAGGAACGCGCCGAGCAGCATGCCCCAGAGCCACTGCGCCGTCAGGACGGTGATGAGCAGTGCGCCGATGAGCGCGAACATGCCGACGTAGATCGTGCGCTTCACGCTGTGGTCGGCCAGGTGTCCGCCGAGCACCCCGCCGACGACCATGCCGATGCCCACGACGACGAGCACGATCGGCACGAACGACTCGGGCATGCCGGTGACGTTCTGCACGAGCGGGGAGATGTACGAGTACACCGCGAAGAACCCGCCGAACCCGACGGCACCGAGGCCCATCACGATCCACACCTGCGGCACGCGGAACGCCCGGAGCTCACGGCCGATCGTGGCGTGCTCGTCGCGGGCGCTCTTCGGCACGAAGGCCGCGACGGCCAGGAACGTCAGGGCGAACAGCGCGGCGACGACGCCGTAGGCGACCCGCCACCCGGCCACCTGTCCGACCCACGTGATCGCCGGGACGCCGACGACGTTCGCGACCGACAGGCCGAGCAGCACCATGGCGATGCCCTTGCCGCGCTTGCCCGGGCCCATCATGTCGCCGGCGACGATCGAGGCGATGCCGAAGTAGGCGCCGTGCGGCAGACCCGCGACGAAGCGGGCGACGAGCACCAGACCGAACGAGGGCAGCAGCGCGCTCGCGATCGTCGCGACGACGAACCCCACGAGCAGCACGAGGATCAGGCCCTTGCGCGGGAACCGGGCGGACATCGCCGCGATGGTCGGCGCACCGACCACCACCCCGAGGGCGTACGCGCTGACGAGCCAGCCGGCGTGGGCGATCCCGGCGTCGGGGTCGATGCCGTACTGCTCGGGGAGCAGGGCCTGCGCGATGTTCGGCAGCAGCCCCATCGCGACGAACTCGGTCGAGCCGATGGCGAACCCGCCGAGAGCGAGCGAGATGAGCGCGAGGGTGCGACGCGCAGGCGTGAGCTGTGACATGGGGCCTGTTCTCGTGCGGGCGGAGCGGGACGACGGTGCAGCACCCCACCGGACGGGGCGGCCATGATGTCCTGGTCTATCGAGTGTAGACCGCTCCAACGGACCAGCGAAAGCCCGCTGGTGCTCAGGCCGCCTGGCGCTCCGGGGTGCGGGTCCGTGCGGGGGCCTGCTCGGGCAGCTCGTCGCGGTGCACCCATCCGGTGCCGCACTCCGCGCAGGTCGCCCAGGCGTTCTCGCCCTGTTCGTCCGTGTCGATGACGACCGTTCGCAGGTCGCAGTCGGGGCACCAGCCGTCGTGCATCATCACGCGCTCCTCATCGTCGTCTCGCAGGCCACCGGAAGTGGCTCGATGCAGACCATGAGACACCCGACCACCGACATCCGAGGGACCGCTCCGGCGTGTCGGGCGACGCTGCGGTGCAGGATGACGACGTGCCCACCGTCACGACCGTCCTGGCCTCCTGCGCCGCCGGCGCGACCGCGAACTGCGAGGACGTCACCGACCCGCTCGGGATCGTCGTCGTCGTGGTGTTCGCGGTCGCCGGCCTCGTCCTGCTGACGGTCGCGGCGGTCGTCGGCACCGACCCCCGTCGCCGCAGGCGTCCGCGTCGGCGCCGCTGACCACTACTCGCCGAGCGCGGCCTCGAGCCGTTCGAGCTTGCCGTCGATCTCGCCGGTGTGCCCGGGTCGGATGTCGGCCTTGAGCACGAGTGACACCCGGGTTCCGTACTCCCCGACGGCCTCGGTGGCGCGCTTGACGACGTCCATGACCTCGTCCCACTCCCCCTCGATCTCGGTGAACATCGACGAGGTGCGGTTCGGCAGCCCGCTCTCGCGCACCACGCGCACGGCGGCCGCGACGGCGTCGTGCACGGACCCGTCGGACGTTGCAGCGGGACCACCGGACGGAGCGACGGAGAAGGCGACGATCATGTGTCCATCCTGCCCGGCTCGGGCTGGTCGCGCACGGACGGCGACGAGCGCGCCGACACCCGTCCGGACCCCGCGCGACGCCCCATCCGCACCAGCACGACGACGCTCCACACCAGGATCGCCACCTCGAGCACGTTCCGCACCGTGAGCACCACGAGGATCCACGGCTGCACACCGAGCAACTGGTCGTAGTAGCCCGGGTAGATCACCTGCGTGAGCAGCGCCATCGGCAGCGCGGTCACCGCGATCGGCACGAACCGACGTGCGCTCGGGGTGCCCGCCGCGAGTCCCCACACGATCGGCACCGCGAACCAGCCGATGTACTGCGGCGACCCCACCTTGTTCGTCGCGATGAGCGCCGCGACGAACAGCAGCGCGAGCACCGGCGCGAGCTCGGCCCGACGGGCACCGCGGCGCGCGGCCCAGAGCGCGAGCACGACCCCGGCCACCACGACGACGGCCATCAGCGGCGTCGACACCGCGGCGGCGGCGGACGTGCCGGCACCGGACACCTCGAAGGTCAGGATCTCCTGGTCGTAGAACACCGCTGTACCCGGGACGCCGAACGCTGCGGCCCACATGAAGGGCGTCGCGAGCGGTGACTCGATCTGCAGCGCACGACCGGTCTGCTCACCGACGAAGGACAGCAGGTACGGCGCACCGCCCCACAGCACGTCGACGAGCACGATCAGGGCGCTCAGCACCAGCGCTCCGGCGAGCACACCCCGGCGGTGTCCGCGACGCAGGAGCAGCAGCACCGCGACGAGCGCCGCGGGCCACACCTTCGTCCACGCGCCGGCGGTGAAGAGCGCGGACGCGACGGCTGGCCTCGAGGCCACGAACGCCACGCCCACCAGCGCGAACACCGTTGCGACGGTGTCGATCCGACCGAGCGCGATCGGCCCGAGCGCGAGCAGGAACAGCAGCCACCACCAGACGACCCGCACGCCGTGCACGCCGAAGCGGTCCGACGACCCCACACGCGCCCGGAACCGCCACAGGAACGCGCACGCCACGGCATCGAGCAGCACCATCAGCAGCAGCCAGCCGGTGCCGATCGACGCGACGCCCCCGAGGGCCGCTGCCGCCATCGGCACGATCGCCAGGATCGGGTACACCCACGCGCCGTCGATGCCGACCCAGAAGTCCGCGGTCCGCCCGGTCTCGATCCAGCGGCTGTAGGTGATGGTCACGTCACCGAGCGGCAGGTTCGCCGACACGAGGGTCAGCCACCACAGGAACCCGTGCACGGCGACGAACGCCAGGACGAAGCCGGCGAGTTCGAGCCACCGGGTCGAGGTCCTCTGCACCGGACGAGCGTAGCGGCCGGACCGGGGACGGTCGCTGCCACGGACTCAGGGTCTCCCGAGCATGACGTGTCACCGTTCTGCTCGTGACCACCGACACCCCGCGCAAGCGCCGCAAGGCCGTCATCTGGATCTCCGTCATCGCCGCCGTCGTCGTCCTCGGCGTCGTGGGCGCGGTGGTCTTCACGAACGTCTACACGAGCAACGAGAACGCGAAGGCCTCGGCCGCGCCGTCCGTCGCCGCCACCCGCGAGGCCTCCACCCTCGACGACACGGACCTGTCCGGCGAGTGGACGGTCGGCGGCGACTCCGAGGCCGGGTACCGCGTCCACGAGGTCCTGAACGGCTCCGACGTCACCGTCACCGGCCGCACCGACAGCGTCTCCGGCACCGCGACCGTCGACGGCACGAGCATCACCGCGGCCAAGATCGCGGTGCAGGTCGCCGACATCACCACCGACTCCGACCAGCGCGACGCCTACTTCCGCGACTCCGCGATGGACGCCGCGGCCTTCCCCGAGGCCACCTTCGAACTCACCGCGCCGATCGCCGACGCGGTCCCGAGCGGCTCCGACACGACGACCGTGACGGCTCCGGGGAAGCTCACCCTGCACGGCGTCACGAAGGACGTCACCGCGAAGCTGCAGGTCGGCCTGAACGGCGACGGCGTCGACATCTCCGGCTCGGTCCCGATCACCTTCTCGGACTACGGCGTGCAGGCCCCGAGCCTGGGGTTCGTCAAGGTCGACGACGCGGGTTCCGTCGAGTTCCTGGTGCACGCGACCCCCGCGAGCTGACGTCCGCGACGCGCGTCACGCCCGTGACGTGACCGCCGACGGCCGGGAGGCGCGGTGCCAGCTGGC